>NZ_JAMBDI010000018.1:238983-244741 GCF_036858055.1 Pseudomonas sp. SF2
GCTGGCTTGCCGGCGATGGGCTGCGGAGCAGCCCTGATTCTCCGAATCTTCCCACTGCTCCATCAGAAACATCCTATTCAGGCCGCCCAGGGCAAAGTCTAAATTAGCCGGTCCTCCCATCAGGAGCGGCTCATGCACCAGCCCTACGTGTTGATCCACCAGGCTCGCCCATCCCACCAGATCCTCCTGCACCAGGCCCTCAACGCCCAGGGCATGTTCCATGTGCGCATCAGCGAAACCAGCGCAGACCTCGACGCCTGCCTGAGCGCGGATCGCCGCCCCGACTTGCTGATCCTTGACCACGCCATGCCAACCCGGGCCGGGCTTGCCGTGCTCGAACAGCAGCACCGAACACGCGCTTTGCTGTTTGTCGGCCAGGCTGCTCCCAGGCGCCGCAACCTTGCCCAAGAGGCCAGAAGCCGCGGGCTGTGGGTGCTCGCCGAGCTGCCCTGGCCGCTGTCGATGCCACGCCTGCAGCGTGCCCTGCAAGCAGTGCAGGTAAGCACCTGGCGGCGTATTCAAACTGTCACGTCCGCCCAGCATGCTCACTGAAGCAGCCGCGGTGTAACGAACTTTCCGCTGCGTCTGTTGGTCAGTTCCTCTATATCCCACCACGCAGCGAGTGATCCGGATGGAAAGAATCTGCAGACTGCTCAACGAAGCCCTGACCCCCTATCAGACCCACTTCGGCGTCGCCGATGCCCAGGGTAATCGCCAATTGACCGTTCACGACCGCCTCACCGGTATCACCCTGCGGCGCACGGTCAGCGAGCGCCAGTTGCAGGAGCAACGCCTGTTGATCGATCTGGTGGATGGCCTGCACCGTGACCTGCAGATCGCCGAAGGGCGTTTGCAACCCTGCGTGATCGCGGCGCTGCAGCAACGCCAGCAACCCCATGGAACCTTTGCCTGAGTGGCTTTTCAGAAGTAGCAAGGGCAGTCAGCCAGTGCTTTGCTCCGGCGCTGGCAGGGCTGTCACGGGAAGCCCCCAAGGGCTTTCGCTTGGCCCCGGGCGTGTTTCCCCAGCGCCCGGGGTTTATTTTTTTTTGTGTTGCCTACACCGGTACTATCGCCGGCAAGCCAGCTCCACAGGTACTGCACATGGCTTGAGGTTGGTGCGGTCGAGGCAGGAGCTGGCTTGCTGGCGATAGGGCCGGAACAGAGGGGATCAATGGCCTTCGAAGAAGCGCTTGCTCTCTTCCAGGTAGTCTTCCTGCAGCGCCGGGTCCAGCCAGCGTGCATACAGCCCCGGCAACACATCCCGGCGCAGGGCAGGCAGCAGCTGGTCGATGTGCGCAATCGCCTCACGCCCCAGCTCACTGTTCGAACAGCCTACATGCAGAAACTGGTAGTGGTTCACTCCCCGTACAGGATGAAACCGGTAGTCGGCCAGTGTTCCGCCTTGCTGCTCGACCAGGTAGCGCACTTCAGGCCAGTAGCCGAGCACCATGCGCAGGCGCCCCAGCTGTTGCATCTGCAGCAGGTTGGCGGTGGCGTCGTTGCCGTAGTGGCGACTGAGCGCGGTGTCGGGTAACTGGCGCAGGATGGCGTCGATCTGCGTGCCGTAGCTGCGCTCGGCGACAACCCCCAGCTTCAGCGGGGTCTTGCTCAGCAGGCCATGCAGGTCTACCTCTTGGCCGTCGAGGTAAGGAGCCACCAGCGTCTCGCTGTCCTTGCGCAGCACCAGGCCGCCACTGAGCACGCCCAGGGAGGGCATGGAAAACCGCACATACTCGGCGCGCTCCGGTGTCCACAGCAGGGTCGGGTCGCAGGTGAAGCTCTTCGGGTCCTGCAGCATCTGGATACCGCGGGCGCGGTTGATCCGCACGATGCTGTGGTCGTACTCGGGCATCTGCCCGATCAGCAGGGGCAACAGCTGGTCGATCACCCCTTGGCCTTTTCCCGGCCCTTCGAAAATGGTGAACGGCGGCAGGTCACGCACCAGCCAGAAGATGCGCTCCTTGGCGCTTGCAGGCTGCAGCAATGCGGGCAGCAGCCCGCACAGCAGGATCAGGTGACGTAGGCAACGGGCAGCGCGCATGGACCAGGGCAGTGCCAGGTTCAGACCGTGCCTGCTGCGCGCAGGCTGGCGATGGCCGCCGCGTCGTAGCCCAGGCTGCCGAGCAGCGCCTCGGTGTGTTCGCCCAGCGCCGGGCCGACCCACTCGGTGGAGCCGGGGGTGTCCGACAGCTTGGGCACGATGCCTGGCATGCGGAACGGCTTGCCGTCCGGCAGTTTGGCCTGCAGGAACATTTCGCGTGCCAGGTACTGCGGGTCGTTGAACATGTCCTCGGCCGAATAGATGCGGCTGGCCGGCACTTCGGCGGTATTCAGCACCTGCATCAGTTGCTCCAGCGGCAGGCTGTTGGCCCAGCGGTCGATGACCCCGTACAGCTCGTCACGGCGCAGGTCGCGGCCATCGTTGGTGGCCAGGGTCGGGTCGTCGGCCAGGTCGGTGCGGCCAATGGCCTGCATGAAGCGCTTGAAGATCGCATCGCCGTTGGCGCCGATCTGCACATGCTTGCCGTCGGCGCTGGTGTGGATGGAGGAGGGCGTGATGCCCGGCATGATGTTGCCGGTGCGTTCGCGGATAAAGCCGAACACATCGAACTCCGGGACCATGCTTTCCATCATGGCGAAGATCGCTTCGTACAGGGCCACGTCCACCACCTGGCCCTGGCCGCCGTTGACTTCCCGGTGCCGCAGCGCCATCAGTGCGCCGATCACCCCCCACAGGGCAGCAATCGAGTCACCGATGGAAATGCCCGTGCGCACCGGTGGGCGGTCGTCGAAACCGGTGATGTAGCGCAGGCCGCCCATCGACTCGCCCACGGCGCCGAAGCCCGGCTGGTCCTTCATCGGCCCGGTCTGGCCGAAGCCTGACAGGCGCACCATAACCAGGCGCGGGTTGAGCGCGTGCAGCACATCCCAGCCCAGGCCGAGCTTTTCCAGCACGCCCGGGCGGAAGTTCTCGATCAGGATGTCGGCCTCGGCCAGCAGGCGCTTGAGAATCTCGCGACCCTCGGGGTGCTTGAGGTTGAGGGTAAGTGACTGCTTGTTGCGGGCCTGCACGAACCACCACAGCGAGGTGCCCTCATACAGCTTGCGCCATTTGCGCAACGGGTCGCCGCCATCGGGCGATTCGACCTTGACCACCTCGGCGCCGAATTCGGCACAGATGCGCGAGGCGAACGGGCCAGCGATGAGGGTGCCGAGTTCGACAACTTTGAGGCCGGCGAGGGGTTTGCTGGGCGTAGTCATGGGGCATCCGTGGCAGCTGGGCAGATGCGTGGTTTTATCATAGGTCCGAAGCGGC
Organism: Pseudomonas sp. SF2; assembly: GCF_036858055.1. NCBI lineage: Bacteria > Pseudomonadati > Pseudomonadota > Gammaproteobacteria > Pseudomonadales > Pseudomonadaceae > Pseudomonas > Pseudomonas sp. SF2. The sequence goes on from NZ_JAMBDI010000018.1 coordinate 242,300, forward strand.
AGATACTGCTGCGGGGCAACGAAGGGCAGTATCGGTTAGACTGTGCCACTTTTCTTTGCGCAAGAAGCCCGTCGACCATGGCCCAGCCGTCCACCACCTATAAATTCGAACTGAACCTGACCGACCTCGACCGCGGCGTGTACGAAAACGTCCGTCAGACTATCGCCCGCCACCCTTCGGAAACCGAAGAACGCATGGCTGTGCGCCTGCTGGCCTACGCCCTGTGGTACAACGAAAACCTGTCGTTCGGCCGTGGCCTGTCCGATGTGGACGAAGCGGCGCTCTGGGAAAAGAGCCTGGACGATCGCATCCTGCACTGGATTGAAGTGGGCCAGCCGGACGCCGACCGGCTGACCTGGTGCTCGCGCCGCACCGAGCGCACCAGCCTGCTGGCCTACGGCAGCCTGCGTGTATGGCAGAACAAGGTGGTAGATGCGGTCAAGGGCCTGAAGAACCTGAGCATCGCTGCCGTGCCGCAGGAGGTGCTGGAAACCCTCGCCACCGACATGCCCCGTACCATCAAGTGGGACGTGATGATCAGCGAAGGCACCTTGTTTGTCACCGACGACCGTGGCCAGCACGAAGTGCAGCTGGAGTGGCTGCTGGGTGAGCGTGGCTGAAGCCCCCCATGCGTATCGAACCTCGCCCGCTGCCGCCGACCCTGCCATTCCTGGGTAACCTGCCACCCTTGCTGACCCGCCTGTACGCCGCGCGCGGCGTGCAAAGCGAGGCCGAGCTGGACAAAAGCCTCGCGCGCCTGCTGCCGTACCAGCAGCTCAAGGGCATCGAGGCCGGCGTGGATCTGCTGGTCGAGGCTATCGACCAGCGCCAGCGCATCCTCATCGTCGGCGACTTCGATGCCGACGGCGCCACTGCCAGTACTGTCGGCGTGCTGGGCCTGCGCCTGCTGGGCGCGACCCACGTCGACTACCTTGTGCCCAACCGCTTCGAATACGGTTACGGCCTGACCCCGGAAATCGTCGAGGTGGCGCTGCAACGCCAGCCGCAGCTGCTGATCACCGTGGACAACGGCATTTCCAGCGTCGACGGTGTGGCAGCCGCCAAGGCCGCCGGGCTCAAGGTGCTGGTCACCGACCACCACCTGCCGGGCGCGGAGTTGCCCGACGCCGACGCCATCATCAACCCCAACCAGCCGGGCTGCAGTTTCCCGAGCAAGGCGCTGGCCGGGGTAGGGGTGATCTTCTATGTGCTGATGGCCCTGCGTGCGCGCCTGCGCAGCCTGGGACGCTACGAAACGCAGCCGCAGCCGAACATCGGCGAATTGCTCGACCTGGTAGCCCTGGGCAGCGTCGCGGACGTGGTGCCATTGGACGCCAACAACCGCATTCTGGTGCACCAGGGCCTCGAACGCATTCGCGCCGGCCGCGCCCGGCCGGGGCTCAAGGCCATTCTGGAAGTGGCCCGTCGCGATCACCGGCGCATCACCTCGACCGACCTCGGTTTCATCCTCGGCCCACGGCTGAACGCTGCCGGACGCCTGGACGACATGAGCCTGGGCATCGAATGCCTGCTGTGTGAAGACGCGGCCCTGGCCCAGGACATGGCCCGGCAACTGGACGACCTGAACCAGGACCGCAAGTCCATCGAACAGGGCATGCAGCGCGAGGCCCTGGCGCAGCTCAAGGACCTGCCGGTCGAGTCGATGCCATATGGCCTGTGCCTGTTCGATGCCGACTGGCACCAGGGGGTGATCGGTATTCTGGCGTCGCGCCTGAAGGAGCGTTACCACCGGCCGACCATCGCTTTCGCCGACGCTGGCGAGGGGATGCTCAAAGGGTCGGCGCGCTCGGTGCCGGGGTTCCACATTCGTGATGCCCTGGACGCCGTGGCGGCGCGTCATCCGCAACTGATCAGCAAGTTCGGCGGCCACGCCATGGCGGCGGGCTTGTCGTTGCCTGAAGCCAATTTCCCGGCATTTGCCGAGGCGTTCGACGAAGAAGTGCGACGCCAGCTGCGTGAAGAGGACCTGACCGGGCGCCTGTTGTCCGATGGCAGCCTGGCGGTGGAGGAGTTCCACCTCGACCTGGCCAAGGCCCTGCGCCATGCCGGGCCGTGGGGGCAGCACTTCCCCGAGCCGCTGTTCCATGGCGTGTTCCAGCTGGTGGAGCAGCGCGTGGTGGGCGAGCGGCACCTTAAGGTGGTGCTCAAGAGTGAGTGCGGCTCGGTGCGGCTGGATGGCATTGCCTTCGGTGTCGACCGCGAAGTGTGGCCGAACCCGACGGTGCGTTGGGTCGAGTTGGCGTACAAGCTGGATGTGAACGAGTTTCGTGGTAATGAAAGTGTGCAGCTGATGATTGCCCACATGGAGCCGCGCTGACTGCAAGTACCGTAGCTCCCACAGGTACCTCATTGCCTTCAGGCCTTGTGATATCCCTGTGGGAGCGGGTTTACCCGCGAACACCGGCGCAGCCGGTGCCATGC
>NZ_JAMBDI010000019.1:0-25574 GCF_036858055.1 Pseudomonas sp. SF2
TGGCCCGAAACAGATGTAGGAGCGAGCTTCGCTCGCGATGCGCCGCGCGGGCGGCGCTCGATCTCACAAACACAGCAAAACGGGCGACGAACCCTCAGCGCAACTGCGGCCCCTGGAACCCCATCCACATCGCCAGGCGCTCAGCCACGCTGGCCCCCACGCGCTTGGAGAAGCGATCGAGCGCCGATTCCTGCACAGTGAAGTCCACCAGCTCCTTCTCACCCACGATCTCACGCGCCACATAGCTGGCACTGCCCAGCCCATCCACCAGGCCCAGCTCCTTGGCCTGCTCACCCGACCAGACCAGGCCACTGAACAGCTCCGGGTGCTCCTTGTCCTTGAGCCGATCACCCCTCCCCTGCTTGACCATGGCAATGAACTGCTGGTGCGTGGTGTTCAGCACGCCCTGCCAGAACTCGGTCTCTTCCGGCTTCTGCGGCGAGAACGGATCGAGGAAGGCCTTGTGCTCGCCCGCAGTGTAGGTACGCCGCTCCACACCTAACTTCTCCATGGTGCCGACAAAGCCATAACCAGCCGCTGTCACACCAATCGAGCCCACCAGACTGGCCTTGTCGGCATAGATCTCGTCCGCCGCGCTGGCGATGTAGTAGGCACCGGAAGCGCCAAGGTCGGTGATGACCGCATACAGCTTGATAGCCGGGTATTCGGCACGCAGGCGGCGGATTTCGTCATACACGTAACCCGACTGCACCGGGCTGCCGCCCGGGCTGTTGATACGCATCACCACAGCCTTGGTCTTGCTGTCCTTGAAGGCCTCGCGCAGGCTCTTGACGATATTGTCGGCACTGGCAGGCTCCTGGTCGGCAATCACCCCGCGCACCTCGACCAGCGCGGTATGGCTGGCACTGCGCGACGCCGCCTTGTCCATGTCCATCAACGGTGTGAACAAGGCCAGGATGCCGAACAGGTAGACGAAGGTCAGCAACTTGAAGAAGATCCCCCAGCGTCGCGCCCGTCGCTGCTCCTGAACACCTGCCAGCAGGGTCTTTTCCAGCAGCTTCCAGCTCTTGCGCTCTTCGCGCTCCTCGGGTTCGGCCTCGGGGGCTTTCCATTCGTCTGCCATGCTTACCTACCTTGGAAATGGAATTGCGGAACCACCCAGCCACTCACGCAACTGGGAGAAATGATCAATGCACACCTGCGGACCAAACTCGGCCAGCGCCTGCAACGACATGGCACCATAGCCCACGGCCACCGAATGCATGCCGGCATTGCTGGCCATCTGCAGGTCGAATGCCGAATCGCCAACCATCAGCGCGCGCGCCGGCTCGACAGCGCAATGGCCGAGGATTTCCTCGAGCATCCGCGGATGCGGCTTGCCGCGGGTCTCGTCGGCAGCGCGGGTGATGTCGAAGAACTGCTCCCAGCCATTGGCCTTGAGCACCCGGTCCAGCCCACGACGCGCCTTGCCGGTGGCCACCGCCAGGCGGTAACCCTCGGCACGGAAGGCATCCAGCGACTCGACCACACCCTCGAACAGCGGCGACGGCTGCTGGTCCAGAGCCATGTAGATATCGGCATAGTGCTGACGGAAGCTTTCGACCTGCGCCGGCGCCAGGTGCGGGTACAGGGTGTGGATCGCCTCGCCCAGGGCCAGGCCGATGATGCCCTTGACCGCAGCCTCGCTGCTTTGCGCCTCACCGGCACGCTCGGCGGCGGCGTTCATGGCCTCAACGATACGCCCGATAGAGTCGGCCAAGGTGCCGTCCCAGTCGAAGATCAGTAGCTCATAGCCTTTTTTCATAGGTCAGGACGCACTCAGACGCTCAACGGTTTTCGCCCAGACTTCATCCACCGGCGCTTCGAGCTTCAGCTCACCACCGTCCGGCAGCGGCACGGTCAACGCGTAGGCATGCAGGAACAGGCGCTTGCCGCCCAGGTCGCGAATCTCGCGGCTGAAGTCTTCGTCGCCATACTTGCTGTCGCCAGCGATCATATGCCCGGCATGCAGGGTGTGCACGCGGATCTGGTGAGTACGACCGGTGATCGGGCGCGCCTCGACAATGGTGGCGAACTCGCCGAAGCGGCGCAGCACGCGGAACAGGGTCAGCGCCTCTTTGCCCTCGTCGTTCACCTCGACCATGCGCTCGCCGGAACGCAGGTTGCTCTTGAGCAACGGCGCACTGACCTGCTTCTTCGAGGTCGGCCAATGGCCGCGCACCAGCGCCATGTAGCGCTTGTCGACACCATCACCGCGCAGCGCGGCGTGCAAGTGGCGCAGCATGCTGCGCTTCTTGGCGATCATCAGCAGGCCGGAGGTATCGCGGTCCAGGCGATGCACCAGCTCCAGCTCCTTGGCGTCCGGGCGCAACTGGCGCAGCGCCTCGATCACGCCGAAACTCAGGCCGCTGCCGCCATGCACGGCGATGCCGGCCGGCTTGTTCATCACGATCAGCGCCTTGTCTTCGTAGACGATGGCCGCCTCCAGGCGCTGCAGCAGGCCCTGGGCCACCGGCGCCGGTTCGTCACGTTCCGGCAGGCGGACGGGCGGTACCCGCACGATATCGCCGGCCTGGATCTTGTACTCTGGCTTGACGCGCCCCTTGTTGACCCGTACTTCACCCTTGCGCAGGATGCGGTAGACCAAGGTCTTGGGCACGCCCTTGAGGGCCGTGATGAGGAAATTGTCGATGCGTTGGCCGGCAAGTTCCGGCGCGACTTCGATCAGCTGAACGCCGGAAGTCGGAGGGGTATTGGTCGTCATGGCGGAATCATAACAATTTTTTATGGAATTGAAGCACTTAATCATTGCTGCTATAGTCGCGAACGCCGCCAAAAGCGGCAGGCCAGCGGCACCAGGCTTCCAGCCGGCCCCTGACCAACGCAATTCTCCAGGACGCGAGGCCGTCCTACGGGGTTTTCGCCAGTTTACCGAATTGCCTGGAATCGCCACCAGCGCTGTGTAGAGAAGACCGAAAAAAACGACAAGTGCGGTGTTTCACCTGCTTACCCGATTCTTTTCGCTGCACCTCTGCCCGCCCCGTCGCTTCCACGCAACGCCCGGCGAATGCTTCGGAAATACCTGCCTTGGACATGAATGGCGCCAGCGCAGAACCTGCGCTGGCGAAAAATGCAACCCGTTGCGGATTCAGCGCGCGGCAGCACCCGAATTATCAGGGATACGTGCAGGGTGGAGATGCACAGCCCTCGGACCGTGTAGCACCGCGTCCGGCCCACCAGCCCACTGAACGGCTGGCGAGCGGATAAGGTCCTGAACAGATGCCCCCGGGCGTCCACGGCTGACGGTTGATTCCTCCTCCTGACTGAGTGCACAAGGCCCGCTTGGTTGATTCGGATTCCAATTCGAAGCCACCGGGGCCTTGTTGGCACCGCAGCAAACAGGACGCGTCGTCGCGACAACGGCAGGCTGGGCAACCGGCTGGTGCCGAACGTTGCTCGACACGGGGGTGGCCCGGCCACCCTTTGCGCACCTTGGCACCGACCATGAGACGTCGTGTGTGCCGAACGCCGTTTCCGGCAGCCCGGAAACCGACGGTACAACATGAAAAGAATGCTGATTAACGCGACTCAACCCGAAGAGTTGCGTGTAGCCCTGGTGGACGGCCAACGTCTCTACGACCTGGACATCGAGTCCGGCGCGCGCGAGCAGAAAAAGGCCAACATCTACAAAGGCAAGATCACCCGCATCGAACCCAGCCTCGAAGCCGCCTTCGTCGACTTCGGCTCCGAACGTCACGGCTTCCTGCCGCTGAAAGAAATCTCCCGCGAATACTTCAAGAAAACCCCCGAAGGGCGGGTCAACATCAAGGAAGTACTGAGCGAAGGCCAGGAAGTCATCGTCCAGGTCGAGAAGGAAGAGCGTGGCAACAAAGGCGCCGCCCTCACTACCTTCATCAGCCTGGCCGGCCGCTACCTGGTGCTGATGCCGAACAATCCGCGCGCCGGTGGCATCTCCCGCCGCATCGAAGGCGAAGAGCGCAACGAACTGCGTGAAGCCCTGAACGGCCTGACCGTACCGGGCGACATGGGCCTGATCGTGCGCACTGCCGGCCTTGGCCGCAGCAGCGAAGAAATGCAGTGGGACCTCGACTACCTGCTGCAACTGTGGACCGCCATCAAGGAAGCGTCCCAGGACCGCGCCGCGCCATTCCTGATCTACCAGGAAAGCAACGTCATCATCCGCGCCATCCGCGACTACCTGCGCCAGGACATCGGTGAAGTGCTGATCGACAGCATCGATGCCCAGGAAGAAGCCCTGACCTTCATCCGCCAGGTGATGCCGCAGTACGCCAGCAAGGTCAAGCTGTACGAAGACAGCGTGCCGCTGTTCAACCGCTTCCAGATCGAAAGCCAGATCGAAACAGCCTTCCAGCGTGTGGTCGACCTGCCGTCCGGCGGCTCGATCGTGATCGACCCGACCGAAGCCCTGGTGTCCATCGACATCAACTCGGCGCGCGCCACCAAAGGCAGCGACATCGAAGAAACCGCCCTGCAGACCAACCTGGAAGCGGCCGAGGAAATCGCCCGCCAGCTGCGCCTGCGTGACATCGGCGGCCTGATCGTCATCGACTTCATCGACATGACCCCGGCGAAAAACCAGCGCGCCGTTGAAGAACGTGTTCGCGAGTGCCTGGAAGCCGACCGCGCCCGCGTCCAGGTCGGCCGCATCTCGCGCTTCGGCCTGCTGGAAATGTCCCGCCAGCGCCTGCGCCCGTCGCTGGGCGAAAGCAGCGGCATCGTCTGCCCACGCTGCTCCGGCACCGGCATTATCCGTGACGTCGAATCGCTGTCGCTGGCCATCCTGCGCCTGATCGAAGAAGAAGCCCTGAAGGACCGCACCGCCGAAGTTCGCGCCCAGGTGCCAATCCCGGTGGCTGCCTTCCTGCTCAACGAGAAGCGCAACTCGATCACCAAGATCGAACTGCGTACCCGTGCGCGCATCATCATCCTGCCGAACGATCACCTGGAAACCCCGCACTTCGAAGTCCAGCGCCTGCGCGACGACAACCCGGAAGTGCTGAGCAACCAGTCCAGCTACGAGATCGCCGCCGCCGAAACCGAAGAAGCGCCGCAGCCGACCGCCACCCGCACGCTGGTACGCCAGGAAGCTGCGGTCAAGACCGCCCCGGCCCGCGCCAACGCGCCGGTACCAGCCGCTGTTGAAGAGCCGCAGCCTGCCCCGGTCGCACCTGCCCCGGCCGCTCCGGAGCCAAGCCTGTTCAAGGGCCTGGTGAAGTCGCTGGTAAGCCTGTTCGCCGCCAAGGAAGAGCCTGCTGCCGCGCCGGTTGTCACCGCCGCCGAGAAACCGGCCACCGAGCGCAGCCCACGCAACGAAGAGCGCCGCAACGGCCGCCAACAGACCCGCAACCGCAACGGCCGCCGCGACGAAGAGCGCAAGCCACGTGAAGAACGTGCCGAGCGCACGCCGCGCGAAGAGCGCCAGCCACGTGAGGAACGTGCGCCACGCGAAGAGCGTGCACCCCGTGAAGAACGTGCACCACGCCAGCCACGCGAAGACCGCCGCGGCAACCGTGGCGAAGAGCGCGTGCGCGAACTGCGCGAGCCACTGGACGCCACCCCTGCCGAACGTGAAGAACGTCAGCCGCGCGAGGAACGTGTAGCCCGTGAAGAACGTGCTCCACGCGAAGAACGCGCACCACGTGAAGAACGTGCACCGCGTGAAGAACGTGCACCGCGTGAAGAACGCGCACCTCGCGAAGAACGTGCTCCACGTGAAGAACGTGCCCCACGTGAAGAGCGCGCACCTCGTGAGGAACGTGCACCTCGTGAAGAGCGTGCTCCACGCGAAGAACGCGCCCCACGCCCAACACGCGAGGAGCGTCAGCCACGCGTAGCCGAAGAAGCCGCCGAGCAGGCTGCCGAACTGGCCGAAGAGCAACTGCCGAACGAAGAACTGCTGCAGGACGAACAGGAAGGCACCGATGGCGAGCGCCCGCGCCGCCGCTCCCGTGGCCAGCGTCGTCGCAGCAACCGTCGTGAGCGTCAGCGCAACGCCAATGGCGAACTGATCGACGGCAGCGAAGAAGAAGGCGGCGAAGAGCAGCCACAACCGCACCAGGCCACCGAGCTGGGTGCAGAACTGGCCGCAGGCCTGGCCGTGACTGCCGCTGTCGCCAGCAGCAACATCAGCGCCGACGCCGAAGCCCAGGCCAACCAGCAGGCCGAGCTTGCCACCGCCGAAGTCGCCCAGCCGGTCGAGCAGGCTGAGAAGGTCGAGCAGGTCGAAGCTGCCGCCAAGGCTGAAGAAGTGGCCGTGGCCCCGGTGGTCGAGCAGCCGGTCAGCGAGCCTGTGGCCGTGATCGAGGCAACTGCCGAGCCGGTGGTCGAAGTCGTTCCACAGCCGGTGGTTGAGGCGGCACCTGCTGCCGAGCCGGCGGTGGTTGCCGAAGCACCGGTAGAAGCACCTGCCGTCGAGGCCGGTGAAATCGAACAGGCCCCGGCCGTGGTCGAAGCTGCTCCGGTTGCCGAGCAACCTGCCCCGGTTGTCGAAGCCCAGCCAGAAGTGGTGGCCGAGCCTGCCCCAGTGGTCGTCGAGCCTGCACCGGTCGAAGCCCCTGCGGCGGTGGAGCCTGCCACTGTCATGCTGGCCAACGGCCGCGCGCCGAACGACCCGCGTGAAGTGCGTCGCCGCAAGCGCGAGGCCGAGGCTGCCGCCAAAGCCGCGCAGGAAGCTGCTGCAGCCGCCGAGGAGCCAGCCCTGGAAGCCGCCGATGAGCACAAGCCTCATCACGGTTGATAGCCAAGGCTGAATGAAAAAGCCCCGCCAGTGCAAACTGGCGGGGCTTTTTCTTGGCTAGGCGTTTTGCCTGTACCGACCTCTTCGCGGGTAAACCCGCTCCCACAGGGACCTCACTACCCTCAGGCCCTGTGAGGTCCCTGTGGGAGCGGCTTTAGCCGCGAAAGGGCCAGCCCAGGCAATGAATCAGTAGAGGTTAGGCTCCATCTCCAGCTCGACCCCGAATCGCTCGAGGATATCGGCCTGGATCCGCCGTGCCAGCGCATGCATCTGCGCCCCGCTCGCCTGGCCATAGTTGACCAGCACCAGCGACTGCAAACGATGCACTCCGGCATCCCCCTCGCGATGGCCCTTCCAGCCAGCCTGCTCGATCAACCAGCCCGCCGCCAGCTTCACCTGGCCATCGGTCTGGGGATAAGCCACCACCCCCGGGTATTGCGCACGAATACGCTCGACCTGTTCAGCCGATACCACCGGGTTCTTGAAGAAGCTCCCGGCATTACCCAGCTCAGCCGGGTCTGGCAGCTTCTCGCGGCGAATGCTGCAGATCGCCTCGCTGATCGCCTGTGCGGTCGGCTCGGTCACGCCTTGCTCTGCCAGGCGCTGGCGCACCGGGCCGTAGTCCAGGCGGGCCTGCAACGTGCGATGCAAGGCAAAGCGCACACGCAGGATCAACCAACGCCCGGGGTTGCGCTTGAACAGGCTGTCGCGATACCCGAAGGCACATTCCGCCAGGCCGAAGTCACGCAACTCGCCGGTCTCGCGGTGCAGGGCGGTCAGGCCGACGAACACGTCCTTGATTTCCACCCCATAGGCGCCCACGTTCTGCATCGGCGCGGCGCCCACGGTGCCAGGGATCAGGCTGAGGTTCTCCAGCCCGCAATATCCCTGCGCCAGAGTCCACTGCACGAATGGGTGCCACGGCTCACCAGCCTCGGCCTCGACCACGATACGTTCGCCATCGTCGCTGAGCACACGCCGGCCACGGCTGGCCATGTGCAGCACCAACGCATCGATATCACCGGTCAGCAGCAAATTGCTACCGCCGCCAATCACCAGCACCGGCAAGCCGCGTTGCTGCGCCTGGCTCAATGCCTGGCGCACCTCCTGGTCATCGTGTGCCGGGCTGAAATAGCGCGCCTTCACATCGATGCCAAAGGTGTTGTACGGCTTGAGCGATACCTGCTCCTGCCACTGCACTGTCATAGCCGCCCCTTGATTTCCAGCACCAGCGCCTGGCACGCCGCTTCAACCAGGTCGAGCACCTGCTCGAAGCCGTCGGCCCCGCCGTAGTACGGGTCTGGTACTTCATCCAGCGCTGCGCCATAGCGGCGCAGGAACAGGTCGAGCTCCGCCACTGCCGTGTGCGGGCGCATCGCACGCAAGTGGCCGAGGTTGCTCTCGTCCATGGCCAGAATCAGGTCGTACTCGGCAAAATGCGCAGCCTTGACCTGCTGGGCGCGCTGCTGCGACAGGTCGTACCCGCGCGCCAGCGCCGCCTTGCAGGTGCGGCTGTCAGGCGCCTTGCCAACGTGCCAGTCGCCGGTGCCGGCCGAGGCCACATGTACCCGGTCGGCAAGCCCGGCAGCCTGCAATTGATGGCGCAGCACGCCTTCGGCGGTGGGCGAACGGCAGATATTGCCAAGGCAGACGAACAGGACGCGCATCAGGCCTCCAGCAAGCGCCGCACGCGCTCCAGGTCTTCAGGGGTATCCACACCCACGGCAGGCGCCTCGATGGCGTCTTCGACGTGGATGCGCACGCCATGCCACAGGGCACGCAGCTGCTCCAGCGCTTCGGTCTGTTCGAGCCAGCACGGGCCCCAGCTGACGAAGTCCTGCAGGAAGCCGACGCGGTAAGCGTACATGCCGATGTGCCGACGATACGGCACGCCTTCTGGCAGCGCGTTGCGGTCCTTGGCAAACGCATCGCGGGCCCAGGGCAGCGGCGCGCGGCTGAAAGTCAGGGCCAGGCCGTTCTTGTCGCTGACTACCTTGACCGCGTTGGGGTTGAATACGGTTTCCGGCTCATGGACCGGTTCGGCCAGGGTGGCGATGCCGGCTTCCGGGTGGGCCGCCAGATTGGCCGCCACCTGGTCGATGATCACCGGCGGGATCAACGGCTCGTCGCCCTGCACGTTGACCACGATGGCATCGGCCGGCAGGCCCAGATGTGCGGCCACTTCGGCCAGACGGTCGGTGCCGGACTCATGGTCGGCACGGGTCATCAGCACTTCGGCGCCGAAGGCCTGGCAGGCTTCGAGGATGCTGGCATCGTCGGTGGCGATGACCACACGGCTGGCACCGCTCTTGCGCGCCTGTTCCCACACATGCTGCACCATCGGCTTGCCGGCGATCGGCAGCAATGGCTTGCCCGGCAGGCGCGTGGAGCGCAGCCGGGCGGGGATCACCACGGTGAAATCCAGGCTCATTTGTCCAGACGCTCTTCGTCGGTCAGGGTACGTGCCTCGCTTTCCAGCATGACCGGGATGCCATCGCGGATCGGGTAGGCCAGGCCCGCGCCCTTGCTGATCAGCTCGGTCTTGTCGGCACTGAGCTTGAGCGGGCCCTTGGTGATCGGGCAGGCCAGGATATCGAGCAGTTTGGTGTCCATTGGAGACTTCCTTTAGGCCAGGTGGCCGGAAATTGAAAACGGGCTCAGGGCTTGCGCAGCAAGCGTTGCAACTGGTTGTCGAACCAGGCGCTGAAAGCCGGCGTAGGCTGCGCCTCGACGGCCAGGTACCACCAGTCGTCAGCGGCGAAGGCCCGGCATTTCACCGCATCCTTCTCGGTCATGACCAACGGCAGCGGCGGGTTGAAGGCCAGGCTCTGGGCACTGAACTGCGCGTGGTCGGCAAAGGGATGCGGCACCGGCTGCCAGTTTAGCCCCAGCAGGGTATTGAAGAAACGTTGCGGGTTGCCGATACCGGCCACCGCGTGCAGGCGTTGGCCTGCGGGGAAGTGGTCAAGCGCGCGCCGCTCGCCACTGCGCAGGTTGACCAGGGCGGACGGCTGCAGGCGGAAGCCGAAGCCATCGGCGCGGTCTGCGCTGGCGCCGTTGAACAGCACCGCATCAGCCTCGTGCAGGCGCTCGGCCGGCTCACGCAACGGCCCCGCCGGCAGGCAGCGGCCATTGCCCAGGCCACGGGCGGCATCGATCAGCACCAGCTCCAGGTCGCGTGCCAGGCGGTAGTGCTGCATGCCGTCGTCACACAGGATCAGGTCGAGGGGTTCGCTGGCCAGCAGTGCCTGCACGGCGCGGGAGCGGTCGGGGTCGATCATCAGCGGCACGCCGGTGCGCTGCACGATCAGCAGTGGTTCGTCGCCGGCCTGCCCGGCCGCCTGATCGGCCCGCACGCGCCAGGGTAGCTGCGGCGGCCTGGCGCCATAGCCACGGCTGACCACGCCCACCTTCAGCCCCTGCTGCCGGCAGTGCTCGATCAGCCAAAGGATCATCGGCGTCTTGCCGGTACCACCCACGGTGATGTTACCCACCACGATGACCGGCACCGGGGCCCGGTAGCTGGCACTTTCGCCACTGAGAAAACGCGCCCGCTTGCGCGTGACCACACGGCGATACAGCGCCTCCAGCGGGCGCAGCAGCGCCAAGGCCGGGTGCCCGGCGTACCAGGCGGCGAGCAGACGGTCGGCGAAGGCCATCAAGGCGTGCCCTGGGCCGCCTCGACGGTGGTCATGCGCAACTGGCTGAAACCGAGCTTGCCGGCGGCATCCATCGCGGTGACCACCGCCTGGTGCGGGGTCTTGCCGTCGGCACTGATGGCCAGCGGCAGCTTGTTGTCGCCGCCCGACTCACGCTCGATCGCTTCGCTCAGGGTAGCCAGGTCGCTCTTGGGCAGCAGGTGGTTGTTCACCGAGTACACGCCTTCGGCGCTGATGGTGATCTCCACCAGCTTGCCCTGGTCGGGTGGCGCCTGCTCGGCGCTGGCGGCTTCGGGCAGCTCGACGCGCAGTTGGGTCTCGCGGGTGAAGGTGGTAGTGACCACGAAGAACAGCAGCAGGACGAACACCACGTCAATCAGCGACGCCAGGTTGATGTCGACGTTTTCCCGCTGGCGATTGCGCCGGAACTTCACGCCTTGCCTCCGGCCACTTCCACTTCACGGTCACCCTGGATCACTTCCACCAGCTTGATCGCCTCCTGCTCCATGCCCACCACCAGCTCGTCGATGCGGCGCAGCAGGAAACGGTGGAAGAACACCGCCGGGATACCGACCATCAGGCCGGCCGCGGTGGTGACCAGGGCCTTGGAGATACCACCGGCCAGCACGGCGGCGTTGGCAGTCATCTGCGAGCCCATGAAGGCGCTGAAGATGTCGATCATGCCCAGCACGGTGCCCAGCAGGCCCAGCAGCGGGGCCATGGCGGCGATGGTGCCGAGAGTGCTGATGTAGCGTTCGAGTTCGTGGATGACGCGCGAGGCGGCCTCCTCGATGCATTCCTTCATGATTTCGCGGCCATGGCGTGAGTTGGCCAGGCCGGCGGCGAGGATTTCGCCCAGTGGCGAATCGGCGCGCAGCGCCTTGAGCTTGTCACTGGTCAGTTGCTTGTCCTTGATCCATATCCACACCTGGCCGAGCAGGTGCGGCGGGGTGACGCGGCTGACGCGCAGGGTCCACAGGCGCTCGACGACGATAGCCATGGCAGCGATGGAGCTCAGAATGATCGGCAGCATCATCCAACCACCGGACTTGACCAATTCCCACACAGTAAACGCCCCTTCGGAAAAAGGCCGCCACTCTACCATAGGCGCGCCGGGGGCTCATCTGCCGGAGGTCAGGGAATTGGTGGAGGCCAGATGGGTATGCCTTGGGTTGGCATCAGGGCCGGCAGGTGCTCGCCACGACAGGCGCTGGAAATGTAATGGCAAGCACCTGCAAGCCAATGCACCTCACGGTGCCCGAACCCGCCAAAACCGCCGCTGCTCCCTCACCCCCTCAACTTCCCCCTGCCTCCCCAGCACCAACCGCAACGCCCCTTGCTCGGCCGTGTCATGTATCACCATCCCATGCCGCCGATAACGCTCGACCACCTGCGCATGCGGGTGCCCGAAGCTATTGTTGCGCCCCCGCGAAATCAGCACCCCGCGCGGTGCCGTGGCGCGGATGAAGGCCTCGCTGGACGAACTGCGGCTGCCATGGTGCGGCGACTGCAACCAGTCGATACGCGGTACTTCGTGGGCCGCCAGCCAGGCCCGCTCGGCACCGGCTTCCATATCCCCCGCCAGCAACAACCGCTCACCCCGCGCCTCGACCAACAGCACACAAGAGCGGTCATTGCTGCTGCGCCCATCAGCCCAGCGCCACAGCGAAAAGCGCACGCCATCCCACGTCCATTGCTCGCCACTGGCACAAGGTTGCAGTTGGATGTCTTCCAGCACTTCGCCACCGACCACCCGGTTGACCGGCAGACCACGCTGGATTGCGCCAGCACCACCGGCATGATCGGCATGGGCATGACTGACCAGCATCAAATCCAGGCTACCCACGCCCAGCTTGCGCAAGGTCGGCAACACCACCCGCTCGCCCAGGTCGCTCTCGCCTCTGGCCGGCCCGGCGTCGTACAGCATGTTGCGATGGCGGGTACGCAACAGCACCGCCAAGCCTTGGCCGACGTCCAGCTGCCAGACCTCGACCTGGCCGAACGGTACCGTCTCCCGGGGCACCCACAGCGCCAGTAGCATCACGCCCCCCAACCCGCGCAGGGGTACGCCATGGGGCATCAAAACCAGCAGCGCACCCAGGCAGACCAGCAGCCAGGCCCACAATGGCAAGGCCGGCGGTACCCATGCAGGCCGTTGCTGCGCCACCAGCGCCAGCAGCTGGAACAGTAGATCCAGCAGGCCACCTGCCAACCAGAGTACCGCCTCCCCTAACCCACCCAACGGCAGCAGTAACGTACCCAGCAACGCCAAAGGCAACACCGCCAGGCTGATCCACGGCACCGCCACAAGGTTGGCCAGCGGCGCACTCAGGCTCACTGGCAAGCCCGTGGCCAACAGCACAGGCAGCAAACCGATGGCCATCACCCATTGCGCCCGCGTCCAGGCCTGCCATGGCCGCCAGCCGCCCAAGCGGGCGCTGAAGCAATAGACAAGCGTGGCCACTGCAGTAAACGACAACCAGAACCCGGGCAACAGCGCCGCCAACGGTTCGACCAGCAGCACCGCGATCAGCGCCAGCAACAGCGGCAGTGTTGCACCAAGGTGGCGATAACGCAGGCGCCAGAGCAACACCACGGCCAGCATCAGGCAGGCCCGCTGCACCGGCACGCCTGCACCGGCCAGCCAGCCGTAGGCCAACGCTGCGGCCATGGCCAGACTGCAAGCCCAAGGTAACCACGGCAACCGTGCCGGCCACAGGCCCCAGCGCGCCAGCCCGGCGACCAGGCCATACAGCAAGCCGGCAACCAGGCCAATGTGCTGGCCAGAAATCACCAGCAAGTGCACCGTGCCGGTGGCCTGCAACGTTTGCCAGTCCTCCCGCGCCAACCCCGCCCCGTCACCAAGCACCAGTGCCACCAACGCTGCCTGCCGGTCATTGGCCTCGACGGCCAGCAGACGCTGGCGCAGCGTGTCGCGCCAACCACCGGCAACCGGCGCCAGCAACTGCCCGGCCTTGACCGTACCGGTGGCACCGACCCGCCGCGCCAGCAATTGCGCCTCACGATCCGGCCCATGCGGGTTGAGCAGCCCGGCCGGGCGCTGCAAGGTCACGGCCAGTCGCCACTGCTCGCCCGCCCGCAGTGGTGGCCCGTCAAACCAGCTCAGTTGCAGACGTTGCGGCAGTTCGGCCCGCCGTGAACGTGGCGCCTCCAACTCGAAGCGCACGCCTTGCGCAGTGCTGGTCGGCAAGCCGACCACCCGCCCCTCCAGCCACAAGGTGCGACCATCCAGGCCAGCAGCCAGGCGATTATCAATTGCCTGCTGGGCAGACCAGCAAGCCCAACACAAGCCCAGCAGCAAGCAGCCCAACGGCCAAACGCGGGTAAACAGGCTGACGGCAGCGCAGACAGCCAGCGATATCAGCCATCCGACCGATGGCAATGCGGGGAGAAAGCCCAGGCACAATAACCCGAGCGCGAGCGCAAACATCCCTGTGCGCATGAAGTAGAGCTCCAGAAGCGAAATCACCTTCTGAGGCATAGCCCAACTGGCGGCAATGCTTGCTCAACAATTGTCACAAACTCTAAACGAGGCTGAGCGGGAATCAGGGCATACTGCCAGGATAAACGCTCCGGGAGCCTACATGCCGCGCCGACTTTTCAAACGCTACATGCCGGACCCGACCAGTATTCGGGAACACAAGTCCTTACGCTTTTTCGGCAAGTTGCTGCACGACCCGAACCTCTGGCATCTGAATCGCCATTCGGTGGCGAGGGCCATGGGCGTCGGCCTGTTCGCGGCGCTTATCCCGATGCCGGCGCAGATGCTGCTGGCCGCCGCGCTGGCCATTCCGCTGCGCGGCAACCTGCCGATCGCGGTCAGCCTGGTATGGCTGACCAACCCGCTGACCATGCCTCCGGTGTTCTTCGTCACCTACATGACCGGCGCCTGGCTGATGCAGGTACCGCCGCGCACCCTGCCCGACGAGTTGACGTTCCAGTGGATCACCGACCAGCTGTCGACGCTGTGGCAGCCCTTCCTGCTCGGCTCGGTGGTGTGCGGCGTGGTGCTGGGCATACTTGGCTACTTCACCACCATGTTCTACTGGCGCTGGTGGGTAGGCCGGCAGTGGCGTCGCCGCCAATGCCGGTGCAAGGCCTCAGGCACGCATGCCGCGGCCGCTGACCAGCAGGCGCACGCACACCAGGTAGAGCACCGCGGTGGCGACCAGCATGAAGGTAATCGCCGTGCCAATGCTGATATCCGACACCCCTAGGATGCCGTAGCGGAACGAGTTGACCATGTGCAGCACCGGGTTGGCCAGCGACACGGTCTGCCAGAACGGCGGCAGCAGATTGATCGAGTAGAACACCCCGCCCAGGTAGGTCAGCGGCGTCAGCACGAAGGTCGGGATGATCGAGATGTCGTCGAAGTTGCGCGCGAACACCGCGTTGACGAACCCCAGCAGCGAGAAGATGGTAGCGGTCAGCAGCACCACGGCTACGGTCACGCCCAGGTGGTGCACCTGCAGGTGGGTGAAGAACAGTGACAGGAAGGTCACGATCACGCCCACCGCCAGGCCGCGCAACACGCCACCCAGCACATAGCCGACGAGAATGGTGTGCGGCGATACCGGCGACACCATCAGCTCCTCGATCGAGCGCTGGAACTTGCTGCCGAAGAAGCTCGACACCACATTGCCGTAGGAGTTGGTGATCACCGACATCATGATCAGCCCTGGCACGATGTACTCCATGTAGGTGAAGCCACCCATGTCGCCGATCTGCCGGCCGATGAGGTTACCGAAGATGACGAAGTACAGGACCATGGTGATTGCCGGCGGTAGCAGGGTCTGCGGCCAGATGCGCAGGAAGCGCCGCACTTCGCGGTAGACGATGGTGTTCAGGGCGACCCAGTTGGTGCGCAGTTCCACACTCATACGGCCACCTTCGACAGGTTTTTTTCCACCAGGGACACGAACAGCTCCTCGAGTCGGTTGGTCTTGTTGCGCAGGCTCTGCACCTCGATGTTCTGCAGCGCCAGCTGGCCGAACAGCGCGGTGATGCCGATGTCCTTGTCCACCTGCACTTCCAGGGTGTGCGGGGTCAGCAGCCGGCACGGGTAGCCCTGCAACGTCGGTGCAGTGGCCAGGTCCTGCTTGATGTCGAGGACGAAGGTTTCGACATGCAGCTTGCCCAGCAACTGGCGCATGCTGGTGTTCTCGACGATGGTGCCGTGGTCGATGATGCCGATGTTACGGCACAGCTGCTCGGCCTCTTCCAGGTAGTGGGTGGTGAGGATGATGGTGATGCCTTTCTGGTTCAGCTCGGTGAGAAAGCTCCACATCGAGCGGCGCAGCTCGATGTCCACACCGGCGGTAGGCTCGTCGAGAATCAGCAGGCGCGGCTCGTGGATCAGCGCGCGGGCAATCATCAGGCGGCGCTTCATGCCGCCGGACAGCGAACGCGACTGCACGTCGCGCTTGTCCCACAGGCCGAGCTGGGTCAGGTACTGCTCGGCGCGCTCCTTCGCCACCTTGGGCGGAATGCCGTAGTAGCCGGCCTGGGTCACGACGATGTCGAAGGTTTTCTCGAACTGGTTGAAGTTGAATTCCTGCGGCACCACGCCCAGGCAGCGCTTGAGCGCCGAGGGCTCGCGATCCAGATCGTGGCCAAACACGTTGACCGTGCCGCTGGTCTTGTTCACCAGCGTGGAGAGAATACCGATGGTGGTGGACTTGCCGGCACCGTTGGGGCCGAGCAAGGCGAAGAAGTCGCCTTCGGCAACATCGAGGTCGATGCCTTTGAGGGCCTGAAAGCCATTGCTGTAGGTCTTGGTCAGCTGTCGAATGGACAGGGCGGAACTCATAGCGGGTCACTTACCGAAGAAAAAGGTGCAGGACACGCCAGGCGAAGTCACTGGCGCAGTGAGTGCGGCCAATGGTGCTTGGCCTGGCCGCACAAGTACAGTCATGTGTATTGATAGTGACTATCGAAACAGCCTTGGTGTTCGATCAGGTCAGCGCGGTCATCACCGCGGCCTGATAGGCCGGACGGGCCTTGAGGCGTTCGTACCAGGCCTCCAGGTGACGCATGGCCGGGCGCTCGATGGGCATTTCGAACCAGGCATAGATGAAGCTACCCAGTGGGATGTCGCCCATGCCGATCTGGTCACCGGAAAGATACGGTTGTTTGGCCAGGGCTTCGTCGGCAATGGCCAGCAGCTGGGCGCATTGCTTGTGCGCAGCGTTGATCGCCACCCAGTCGCGCTGGTCTTCCGGGGTGCGCAACAGGCCCCAGAACAGCGGACGGAACGGAGCGGCGAAGGACGAGGTGGTCCAGTCCATCCACTTGTCGGCCAGGGCGCGCTGGCGTGGGTCTTCGAGGTACCAGCCCTGCTCGATGCCGTACTCGGCGCACAAGTAGCGGACGATAGTATTGGATTCCCACAGGGTCAGGTCGCCGTCTTCCAGCATCGGTACCAGGCCATTGGGATTGCGGGCGCGGTAGTGCGGCTCGTTGACCACGCCGAAGGCGCCGCCAGCGTCGATGGACTCGAAGTCCAGGCCCAGTTCATGGGCGATCCACAGCGCCTTGCGTACGTTGCTCGAATTCTTGCGGCCCCAGATCTTCAGCATGTCGACATCCCTGAATGAACACGAAGGGAGAGTCTAACCCTACAACCTTCAGGTTGCAGCCGAAACCACGCTTGCGCAACCGGGCAGCGCCTACCTGCTAAATCTGCCAGTAGCTGGAATGCAGTGCCGATGTTGCAATCAGTGCACCTGCCAGCGCAGCGAGGCCACACCATGGAACAGGAAACTCATGCCCCCATTCAACCCGATCACGATATGCGCGGCTGGCGCATGCACGTGGTTTTCGATGCGGCCAAAATCAATGCCGCGCGCGAGCGATTGATCGGATCGAAGCCACCCGTGCTCCACGAAACGATTAACTACGAACGGCTCAGGAGTGTAACCAGCGAGCATGTGATCTGCGAACTTGCGACACCCTTCGTGGAATATCTCCAGGACCGTGTGCGGGTCTGCTCACGCATGATGTCCTTCGCCAACTTAATCTGGTCCGCACCGGTATTCGGTGGCAAACCCAGGGCAAGCCTTGAAAGAGTGGTTGCATTTACCAGGAACGAACCGCAATACCTTTATCAGGAGTTCCCCCTGGATGGGTTTGTCGGGCATTGTGCAGGGCCTGGCGCTGCGTTGACGCTGAAAGTTAAAAACGACTCAAGCTTCTATATACAGGCCACTGGCTCGGCTAAGCCTGACGTAGAGCTGGCAGACATCTTTCGCCAACGTTTCAATGCCCTCCCGGACGAGCAGCGCATCCTCCAGCCTTACAAGGTCGAAGCCAGCACACAAAGTCGATGGCTGCTGGATGAATTGCGATTTTACCTGCGCAAGCACCCGAGTTCAGGGGCTCACGTTCTCTATATCGTGAACGGGAAGAGCGACACAGGAACGTACCCCACGCAAGACGACACCCCCGTGGATCAACTGGCCGTCTATATGCCCCATGCCCAAATGCCAGACCCGATCTACTACAATGACTTCACCGACCTTGCCCTCCTCTTGCTACCGCCGTCCCATGTGCTGTGTGACAAAATTGAGGTAGTTCAAAACCATGTTCACAAGATGTCTTACAGGTTCCTGCGCGCCAATGCGGAGCAGGCACAACCCCAGGCACCGCTGAGCTTCCACGCCGACCCTCTGGTCGCAGCGGTCAGCGCCGGCAGCACTGCACACACGATTGAACTGCAGCCGCAAGGTACGGCTATACCCCGCTGGGAATTGGACGGACGCGGCCACGGCTCATTGAAGCCCAATGGCTATAAATGCGATTACTCGGCACCAGCCAAGCCGGAAATTCGCCTGGCTGACAACAGCCTGACCGAGGCACCAACAGCAACCAGGACGTCATTCGAAGAGCCGCTGCGAATAGACCGGGTACTTACAGGTTTTGGCTTGCTTCCCCTTGTATCGACCTTCGTGGTTCTGAACATCGCCCCTAATTTCTTCATCAAGGCCGAGCTTGATCAAGGCCGTCTGAAGCTGCGCTTGTTCTACAGCAACAATGGCAAGGAAACCGAAGCCCCTGCCCACCTGACCGAATGGAAAGTAATGGCAGGTGACGGAAAACTTGATAAGTCCGGCATCTTTACGCCCGGCCTGACCAGCCGCTTCACCGTAATCCAGAGCGTAATGGAGGACCTGACGAACTGGTACTGGGCCTACATCATCGTGCCCGTACCCTTGATGACGGCCGAGGCCTTCGTGGCCAGATGGAACAAGACCTGATTGCCTGCCCCTCGATACCTTGCAGCGAACGCTTCCAGCCACACCTTGTCACTGTTCAGGTAAAGCCTTTGCCAAGCGGCCGTCTAAGCTCTTGGCATAGGCTTCGAACACCGTTTCCATGGAGGAAGGGCTATGTGGCTGTTGTGGTTGGCGGGGTTGGTGATCGGCGCGGCGTACCTCACGCACAGGCGCCTGGCACCCTTGCAGATACTGGGCATCATGGCGGCCTATGTGCTGCTGATGGGTATATTCAGCCATGCACCCGGCTGGCTGCTGACGCTGATCTGGGCCGTGCTGGCGCTGAAAATCGCCCTGGTGGCCTTGCCCGATTGGCGCCGCAAGGTATTCACCGGCCCGGTGTTCCATTGGTTTCAGCGCACTCTGCCGCCGATGTCGCAAACCGAACGCGAGGCGATCGATGCTGGCACCGTGTGGTGGGACGGCGAACTGTTCAGCGGCCGCCCCGACTGGCGCATCCTGCTCGATTACCCGGCGCCGAAGCTGACCGAGGAAGAACAGGCCTTCATCGATGGCCCGACAGAAGCACTCTGCGCCATGGTCAGTGACTGGCAGATCGGCCAGGACATGGACCTGCCGCCCGAAGCCTGGGCACATATCAAGCAGAATGGCTTCTTCGCCCTGATAATTCCCAAGGAATACGGCGGCAAAGGCTTCTCGGCCTACGCCCACTCCCAGGTGGCAATGAAGCTGGCCACCCGCAGCGGCGACCTGGCCTCCACGGTAATGGTGCCCAACTCCCTCGGCCCGGCCGAACTACTGCTGCACTACGGCACCGATAAACAACGCAGACATTACTTGCCACGCCTGGCCCGCGGCGAGGAAATCCCCTGCTTCGCCCTCACTGGCCCGCTGGCAGGCTCCGACGCGGGCGCGATGCCGGACACTGGTGTCGTCTGCAAAGGACAATGGCAAGGCGAGGAAGTCATCGGCCTGCGCCTGAACTGGGAAAAGCGCTACATCACCCTCGGCCCGGTCGCTACCCTGCTGGGCCTGGCGTTCAAGGCCTACGATCCGGACCACCTGCTGGGCGAGGAAGAAGAGTTGGGCATCAGCCTGGCGCTGATCCCCACCGACACCCCGGGCGTGGAAATCGGCAAACGCCACCTGCCGCTGGGCGCCGCCTTCATGAACGGCCCCAACAGCGGCAAGAACGTGTTCGTGCCGCTGGACTGTCTCATCGGCGGCCAGGCCATGCTCGGCAAGGGCTGGATGATGCTGATGAACTGCCTGTCGGTCGGTCGCTCGATCTCCCTGCCGGCCGTGGGTACCGGGGCCGCCAAGTACACCAGCCTGGTCACTGGCCAATATGCCAATATCCGTGAGCAGTTCAATGTGCCCTTGGCAGCTTTCGAAGGCATCCAGGAATCCCTGGCCCGCATCGGTGGCAATGCCTGGCTGATGGACAGCGCCCGCCTGCTGACCGCCAGGGCCGTGGACCTGGGCGAGAAGCCTTCGGTGCTGTCGGCAATTCTCAAGTACCACCTCACCGAACGCGGCCGCGAGTGCATCCAGCACGCCATGGACGTGCACGGTGGCAAGGCCATCATCATGGGCCCGAACAATTACCTGGGGCGCAACTGGCAAGGCGCGCCGATCTTCATCACCGTCGAAGGCGCCAACATCCTCTCGCGCAACCTGATGATCTTCGGCCAGGGCGCCATCCGCTGCCACCCGTTCGTGCTCAAGGAAATGGCCCTGGCTGGCCGCGAGGACCGCGAGCAGGCGCTACGGGAATTCGACGATCTGCTGATGAAACACATCATGTTCGCCGCCGGTAACGCGGCCAGCACGCTAGTGTTCAACCTGGGGCTGGGCCGCCTGGAAAACGTGCCGGGCGATGCCCTCAGCCAAGGCTACTTCCGCGCCCTCAACCGTCAGGCGGCGGCCTTCGCCATGCTGGCAGACCTGTCGATGATGCTGCTGGGCGGCGCGCTGAAACGCCGCGAACGCCTGAGCGCAAGGCTCGGGGATGTGCTGAGTTACCTGTACCTGTCCAGTGCCGCGCTCAAGCGCTATCACGATCTGGGCTCACCGGAACACATGCAGCCTTTGCTGCGCTGGGCGATGGAAGAGAGCCTGGGCCAGGCGGAAACAGCCCTGGACCGGCTGCTCGAGAACTTCCCCAACCGCTTTGTCGGCTGCGCACTACGGGCCCTGGTGTTCCCCTTCGGCCGCCGCCATACCGGGCCCAGCGATGAACTGGATGCCGAAGTCGCGGCGCTGATCGGCCGCAGCAAGGGCGACCCGGCTCTGGAAGAGTTGCTTGCGGGTTGCTTCAGGCCGCAGGCCGAGGGCGACCCGGTGGCAGCACTGCAACGGGCTTGCGCGTTGCTGGATGACGCAGCGCCACTGCACAAGGCGCTTCATCAGGCGATAAAGGAGGGCAAGGTACGGCCAGCCCCCGGCCAGTCGGTGATTGCTGCGGCTGTAGAGGGTGGTGTACTGCAGCCGGGTGAAGGGCAACGGCTGCAGACCGCGGAACAGGCACGCCGGGCAGTGATCGATGTGGATGCCTTCGACAAAGCGCAGTTGCTGCCCGAACAGGGCAAGGTGCGCTGATCCGTTGCCCCGTCTGCCGGGTGGACGGAGCCTGAGGGGGCGGTACGGCCACCGCCTTCCCCAACCCGCCCCCAACCGGCGTATACTCCGCCCCCGTTTCAACCACCCCGAGGACCACCCCATGGCCAACCCCCATCTGGAATACCACCTGCAACTGCTGAATCACCTGCGCACCATCCTGGCAGCCCTGGGTGAGGCCGAGCAGGTACCGGAGGAAAGCCACGTCCTGTTTCTCGAACGCTTCGACGAACTGCTGACCCTGCTGCCGCAAGATCCCCTGCAAAGCCAGTACCTGGGCCAGGACCTGATCTGCCAGGTGATCCAGCGCTACCCGCAAATCGCCCACCTGGTGCCACGCGACCTGCTGTGGTTCTTCGGTGGCGACTGCCTGCACTTCATGCCGGATGAAGAGCTGAGCCTGTACCAGGCCCTGGAAGAGCGCCGCTACGAATGCGAACAGCGTGGCGAACCGTTCGACTGGCTTGAGCAAAAGCAGTTGCTGGCTTCGACGGCAGCCGATACCCGCCACTGATCCCGGGCTGCACAGACGAAGGGGCATGGCTCCCCTTCGATCAGCCTGTTTCCCCCGCATTGTGCAGCCTTCGCCTACAGCCCACCTGTGTTGCCCTGCGTACTCTGTCTGCGCGCTGAGATACATGAGTTCGCAGCCATTCAACACAGGGATCATCCAATGAAAAAAACACTATCTGTACTTGCGCTGAGCCTTTGCAGCAGCGCGGCAATGGCAGCCATCATCAACTTCGATGGTTCTGTCAGTGCGCCTGGCACCTGCCCTATCGAGGTCGTTACCCCAGGCGGTCCAAGCCTGCCAGTGGTCTTCCTGGGTAACTTCAACACGTTCGACTTCGATGCAATCGGCCAGGAAACCACCAAGAGAGAATTCGCGTTGCGCGTGCCGGCAAGCTGCGTGACTGGCACCCAGAATGCCTACGCCACCTTCCAGGCGGGCCTCGGTGCGGATCCGGCAAATGCCGATCTTTATGCCCTCAGGGACGGCCTTGGCTACACCACTGGCCTGGGTCTGGCAATCAACGACCTCACGAAACGCCTCAAGCCCAATACCGAATCGATGGCCTATGAGGTGAAAGACACCGGCGACACCGACATGGTCTTTTCAGCACGCCTTGTCACCACCGCTGCGAAGGTGAGCGAAGGGCAGATCGACAGCAACATCTCATTCAATGTCGACATCCGCTGATTCTCCCCCCCTGCGCTGCCAGGGGGACTCATCCGTTTCGCCTATCATGCCGGCCCCACCATGTCCATAACCACGCTGCGCAAGTACGTACTCAGCTTTGCCTGCCTGGCAACGCTTTCCTCAACCAGTGAAGCGGCCTTGACCATCAGTGCCACCCGTGTTGTCCACTCCAGCGACAAACACAGCAGCTCGGTGGTTGTCGCCAACCCAAGCCAGGCCACTTACGCGGTACAGGCCTGGGTAAACACCGAGGCCGACGACACCAGTACCGCAGTGCCTTTTGCCGTACGGCTACCCGCTCTACTCCACCTTCGTCGCCCCCGGCCCATACGAAATCGACGACCTGGCCGTTGGCGCCAGCAGTGGCGAACTGGAAGTGGTGCTGACCGAAGCGGATGGCCAGGTGCGCCGCTTCATCCAGCCGTACTCGACCCTCAGCAACCTGATGCGTGCCGGCGTGTGGCGCTACGACCTGGCCCTTGGCCGCTATCACGGCGCTGGCCAGGCCGACACACCAGCGCTGTGGCAGGGTGCGCTGGCCCGGGGCATCGGCTGGGACAGCACGCTGTACACCGGCATACTCGGTGGCGACTACTACCGCGCCGCCACCCTGGGCCTGGCGCGGGACTTCGGGGCACTCGGCGCATTGTCGCTGGACGTCACGCAAGCCACTACCGACCTTGGCCCCGCACTGGGCGAAGTGAAGGGCAACAGCCTCTCGGCCCGCTACGGCAAGGCCTTCGACATCGGTACCAGCCTGAACTTTGCCGGCTACCGCTATTCCACCGTCGGCTACCGCGACTACGACGAAGCCGTCCTGCAGCGCAACGCCTCCAGCCTGTACCTGGGCAACCGCCGCAGTCGGGTGGAGGCCTCGGTGTACCAGCATTTCGGCAATGCCGGCACGCTCAGCCTCACACTGTCACAGGACGACTACTGGCACAGCAGCCTGCAACGGCGCCAATATCAGCTGCAATACAATGCGCAATTGCCGCACAACGTCAGCCTCAACCTGTTTGCCTCGCAGTCGCTCACTTCGTCACGCAGCAACGACCGCCTCATCGGCCTGGGCATTACCCTGCCGCTGGACTTGGCGCATGCCTCCAGCGCCACGTTCGACCTGCAACACAGCGCAGGCAAGTCCAACGAACGCGCCAGCCTCAGCGGCCACTTCGACGAGCGGCGCCTGAACTACCGGGCTACGCTGGCCAACGACACCCGGCAAAGTGGCAGCCTGTCGCTGGGCTACCAGGGAAGCCATGCCAACTACGGCATGGGCTACAGCGAGGCCTCCGACTATCGCAGCCTGTCACTGAGCACCAGCGGCGCCCTGCTGGCGCACGGCGGCGGCATGCTGTTGGCACCGTTCATAGGCGAAACCAACGCCGTGGTGCATGTGCCGGATATCGCCGGGATCGGTGTCAGCCAGGGGCAGCAGGGCAAAACCAACGGCGACGGCTATGCCTTGGCACCCTATATGCGCCCTTACCGGGCCAACCCCGTTGTGCTGGAACTGGACCAGCTCGACCCGGAAATCGAAATCGACAACGGCGCCACGCAGGTGGTGCCACGCCGCGGCGCTGTAGTACTGGCGCAATTCGCGGCGCGCCGGGTCAACCGCCTGGTGCTGACCCTGTTGCAAGCAGACGGCCGCCCCTTGCCCTTCGGCGCACAGGTCAGCGATGAGCACGGCCAGGAACTGGCGATAGTCGGCCAAGGTGGCCAGGCACTGGTGGCCACCCACCTTGAGAACCAGCAACTGCTGGCCAGGTGGACCGCAGGTACAGAGCAGCAATGCAGCTTCGACATCACGCCCGCCACCTTGCCGCTTGAACAAGGCTATCGCCTGCAGACTTTGCGCTGCCAAGCCCCCTCCGACAGGAAAATCCAATGACCACTTTCACTCGCCAGCGCCTGCGAACGGCCCTGCTGTTTGCCAGCCTGCCTTTCATTACCCTGCAAGCCGCCTATGCCGCATCAGGTTGCGCCACCCAAAACGGTCCTGGCCCCGCGGTATTCACAGCAGATTTCACAAATGTATGGGTACCCAGGGATCTGCCAGTCGGTGAGCCAATCGTCACCAAAACCTTTGCCGGGCTGCTGGACCCATCAGCCACTCGCATCCAATGCGACAACGACGGCTCAGGCCTGCTGGAGGCGCGCATCGATTACACCGCTCCATTCGCCCACAACCTGCCCATGCGACTGGGCAATGGGCGCTTCGCCAACAGGGTTGTCAGAACACGGATCGCCGGGATTGGCGCAGTGATCGAGATGCGCTGGCCGTTTGCCGGTCAAGCCTTCAACAACTTTTATTCGGCAGGCAGCGACAATACCGTACCTTACTACGGCACCAACAACCGCCTGATAGGCGCGCCCCCTCTGTTTATCGGCCCGCTCTACATGGATGTGACGCTGGTCAAGACCGGGCCCATAGCCTCTGGGCCGATCCTCCTGGATGAAGAACTGGCCCATGGCAGCACCACGGATGTGCCCGACGCCTTTCGCCTGCGGGCAAGCGCCACCCTGCACCAGGCACAGTGCACGCTGAAAAGCGATGCCGTCAGTGCCGACCCCGTGGATTTGGGCAGCCACACAGTGGCGGACTTCCCGGGAAAGGGCACCACCACAACCAGCATACCGTTCCACATCACTTTGAGTGACTGCGAGGACGACCCTGCCGCGAGCACCGCCACCGCCTACATCTACTTGACAGGTACCGACGGCTCGGTGGCAATTGACCCGAAGCTTGGCCTGTTCAGCCTGGGCAATGGCTCGACGGCGAAAGGCATCGGCATCCAGATAACCGATGACCTGGGGGTTCCCGTCCCCCTGCAGGAACACGTGTCGAGCAACAAAAAACTCGAGCTCCCTCTCACCCGCCTGCCCTATCGTGCGCATTTCTACCAGACCGACGACCGAGTTACGCCTGGCTCGGCCAGAGGCGCGCTCGACTTCACCATCAGCTATCGCTGAGCACTACGATGCCTGCGCAGCGGCGTTCGCGCAGGCATCGCCGGAAAATCAGGCATGCAAAAACGCAGAAAGGAACCCGAAGGTTCCTTTCTGCGTTACATGTTTGGAGCGGGAAACGAGACTCG
>NZ_JAMBDI010000002.1:0-79006 GCF_036858055.1 Pseudomonas sp. SF2
TCAAGACACAAGCTGGCTTGTCGGCGATGAGGCCAGTACAGGCAAGGTCGAGAGAGCACCCCTGAACCGTCAACCAAAAGTTGACAGCTTGAGTATACTGGCAGGCTCTTGGCCCAGATCAGGACACCCTGCCGATGTTGGAAAACAGCTTTGCCTTCCGCCTAAAGGAACTGCTCGAGCATCACAAGCTGACCCTGCAAGCCGTGGGCACAGCCTTGGGTATCTCGCGCACCGCGGTGCACAAGTGGACCCGTGGCGGCGAAATCGACTATGACAACCTGCGAAAGCTGGCCGACTTTCTCAAGGTCAACTGGATCTGGCTGCGCTACGGCGATGAGGCGCTGCAGAACATCCAGCAACCCCAGGTGGTCGAACTGCCGATGACCGACCTGCGCCGGCGCCTGACCGCCGAGATCATGGAAAGCGAAACGCGCATGAAACTGGCCCAGGAAGGCGCACGCATCGTCACCTGGGAATGGAACCTGATCAGCGACGAGGTCACCTACTCGCCCAATGTCGAGCAGGTATATGGCTGGCCGGTGCACCATAACGAAGACTTCTGGAAACACCTGCCGGGCGAAGACGTGCAGCACATGCAGGAAATGTATGCCGAGGCAGTGGCCAAGGGCAGCGGCTGCGAGTGCGACTTCCGCATCATCCGCCCCGACGGTGAAATACGCTGGATCTCCTCCCGCGCCACGGTGGTACGCGACAGCGCCGGGCGCTCGGTGAAGATGGTCGGCATCAGCATGGACAACACCGAGCGCCAGATGGCCCAGCAGGCCTTGAGCCAAAGCGAGGAACGCTTCCGCACGATCTTCGAGCTGGCCTGGGGCGCGCTAGCCTACATCGACCCCGACGGCACCTGGCAACGGGTCAACAACAGCCTGTGCGAGATGCTGGGCTACCGTGCCGAGGAGCTGTATGGCATGACCTTTCAGC
Organism: Pseudomonas sp. SF2; assembly: GCF_036858055.1. Taxonomy (NCBI): domain Bacteria; kingdom Pseudomonadati; phylum Pseudomonadota; class Gammaproteobacteria; order Pseudomonadales; family Pseudomonadaceae; genus Pseudomonas; species Pseudomonas sp. SF2. The sequence goes on from NZ_JAMBDI010000002.1 coordinate 943, forward strand.
AGATCACCCACGCTGATGACCTGCCGCAGAACCTGCAATTGCTGCAGCGCATGCTGGCCGGCGAAACCGAGCGTTACGAAGTGGAGAAACGTGTGCGCCACAAGAACGGCGAGTACATCTGGGTGCGCGCCCGAACCTCGCTGCAACGCCGCGACAATGGCGAGCCTGAGCACCTGATCAGCGTGTTCGAAGACATCAGCGCCGAGCGCCAGGAGCATGAACGGCTGCAGGCGCACATTGCCGCGCTCGAGGCCCGCCTGGCGGCTTTGTGATATAGCCGGAAGCAAACACCGCGTCGCCTGCTTCGCGGGGGATGGCACGGGCTGCGCCCGTGTTCGCGGGCACGCCCGCTCCCACAGGGGAGCGCGATGGCATCTAGCTTTCGAGGTGATCGCCGCGCAGCCAATCGATGAACCGCGCAAACAACTCCGACTGCGAGTTGATCTCCAGCTTCAGGTACAGATTCTTGCGGTGCATGCGCACGGTTTCCGGCGAGATGCCCAGCTCCAGCGCGGTGGACTTCACCGAATGCCCGCGCAAAATCATGTGCGCCACCTCCCGCTCACGGTCGGTCAGCACCTGGCAGCCGAAACTGTCGAACGCCGCCTGCAGGCTGCCACGCTCGGCCGGTGCCGGGTCGGGCTCCAGATGATGCCTGGCATAGCGCCCCAGCAGTTCACGCACCATCGGCTCCAGCGCCCGCAGCAGGTCGATCTGCCCGGCGCTCAGGCGTGTGCCGCTGCAGCCCTGGAACAGGCTCAGCGACAATTTGCGGCCAGCGCTGAGGTCGACGATGTAGTAGCTGTCTTCACTGCAACCGGTACCCAGGTAATAGGCCTTGTAGTAGTCGCTGCCGAAGAAGTTGTCCGGGGCGATTTCCTGCAGGTGGTAGAAGCCCTCGGCCAGGCCGCTCTGCACGGCCAGGCAGAACGGGTCGAGCAGGTAGCCGGCACTGAAGTAGCGCTCCAGCACGGCGGCGCGGTGCAGGTCGGGGATGCCTTGCTGGTACAGCAGCTGTGGCGCCCGCCCCTGGCACTCGAGGCTGATCATCATCGACTCCACCTGCACCAGCTGGCCGATGGCAGCCGCCACATGCGCCAGCGCCTCGGGCGTTTCGCTGTGGGCCAGCGCGCGCTGCAGCGCCGCATGCCATTGCTGCAGCGCGCCCAGTGAAAGGGTAAGCGGAGTGTCGGGAGAGGCCTGGGTCATGCCCGGCAGTCTAGCCTGCCAGGCACGCCCACGCACAGCCCTTTGCGCCAGGTTCATCGGCCCTGATACAGGCCAAGCGCCGTGAGTTCGCGCGCAGTTTCGATGATGCACTGGCGCAGGGTTTCGACGATCTCGTCCACTTGCGCATGGGTGATGATCAACGGCGGCGACATCACGTTCAGGTGCATGATCGGCCGCACCAGCAACCCTTTGGCCTGGGCCTTGCTGTGAATGCGTTCACCGATGTTCACCTCATCCGCGAACAGCGCCTTGCTGGCCTTGTCGGCAACGAACTCGACGCAGGCCATCAGCTTCATGCAGCGCACATCCCCCACCAGCGGCAGCTCGCGCAGGCTTTGCAGGCGTTGCTCCAGGTAGCCGCCGACGTCCTTGACGTGCTCCAGCAACTGCTCGCGCTCGATGATCTCGATGTTCTTCAAGGCCGCAGTGCAGCACACCGGGTGCCCGCTGTAGGTGAAGCCGTGGGTGAAGCAGCGGCCCTTGCCCGGCTCGGCGATCACCTGCCAGATGCGTGCGGAGAAAATGCACGCCCCCAGCGGCAGGTAGGCCGAGGTCAGGCCCTTGGCGGTGGTGATGATGTCGGGGGTGACGCCGAACAGTTCCTCACTGGCAAAGAAGGTGCCCAGGCGCCCGAACGAAGTCACCACTTCGTCGGCGACGAACAGGATGTCGTAGGTCTGGCACAGCTGCCACATGCGCTGGAAGTAGCCCTTGGGCGGAATGATCACCCCGCCCGAGCCCATGATCGGCTCGGCGAAGAACGCCGCCACGTTGTCGGTCCCCAGCGAGAGGATCTTGTCCTCGAACTCGGCCACCAGGAAGTCGAGGAACTCGGCCTCGTCCATGTCGTGCGGGGCGCGATACGGGTTGGGGTTGGACACGTGGTGGATCAGGTCGTGGTGATAATCGAACTCCGGCACCCGGTCAGCAGCCTTGTTGCCGATCGACATGGTCAGGGTGGTGGAGCCGTGGTAGGCGTTGTAGCGGGCGATGATGTGCTTCTTGTGCGGCTTGCCACGGCAGTTCTGGTAGTACTGGATCAGCCGGTAGGCGGTGTCGACCGCGGTCGAGCCGCCGGTGGTGAGGAACACATGGTTCAGGTCGCCCGGCGCCAGCTGCGCGAGCTTCTGGCACAGCTCGATGGCCACATCGTTGGCCATGTCGGAAAACGGGTTGGAATAGGCCAGCTGGCGTACCTGATCGGCGATGGCCAGGGCCATTTCCTCGCGGCCCAGGCCAATGTTGGTGCACCACATGCCGCCGACGGCATCGAGGAAGCGGTTGCCGTGGGTATCGCGGATGTAGGCGCCCTCGCCGGCAACGATGTTCAGCGCACCTTGCTCGCGGTGCTCGTCGAACACATGGTAGCCGTGCATGTAGTGGGCCTTGTCGGCGTCCACCAGCGGGTCGTGGGCAATGGCGAATGCTTTGCTTGGGGTGGCCATGGGCAGCTCCTTGGCAGTGATCGTTGGGCAGTGTTCAGAAACCGGTCTTGACCGTGCTCCAGACCCGGGTGATGGCGCGCATGTCCTTCGGGCTCTGGGTTTTCTGCGCGAACAGGCGCTCGCGGGTTTGCGCGTCGGGGTAGATGGCCGGGTCCTGGCGGATCTCGTCGCGCACCAGCGCAGTGGCGGCGGCGTTGCTGTTGGCGTAGTGGATGTAGTCGGTGACCTTGGCCATGGTCTGCGGCTGCAGCAGGAACTCGATGAAGCGGTGGGCGTTGGCCGCGTGCGGCGCATCCTTGGGGATGTACAGGTTGTCGAACCAGATCAGCGAGCCTTCCTGGGGGATGAAGAACGACAGTTTGATGTCCTTCTTCGCTTCCACCGCGCGGGCCTGGGCGGTGGCGTAGTCACCGGACCAGGTCAGGGCCAGGCAGACATCGCCGTTGGGCAGGCTGGTGAGGTAGTTGACCGAGTCGAACTTGCGAATGTACGGGCGAATGCCCAGCAGCAGTTGTTCAGCCGCCTTGAGGTCGGCCGGCGATGCACTGCGTGGGTCCTTGCCCAGGTACTGCAGGGCCAGCGGGATGACTTCGGTCGGCGCGTCCATCAGGGTGACGCCACAGTCGGCGAAGCGCGAGACGATCTGAGGGTCGAACAGCATGGCCAGCGAGCCGATGGGGGCATCGGGCATGCGCGCGGTGATCTTGTCGACGTTGTAGGTCACCCCCGAGCTGCCCCAGGTGTAGGGCGCCGAGTATTTCAGGCCGGGGTCATAGCCTTGCAGGTTGTTCATCACCTGCTGGTCGAGGTTGTGCCAGCTGGGCAATTGCTGCTTGTCCAGCGCCTGGAACACACCGGCGCTGATCAGCGGGGGTACCAGGGAAGCGTTGAGCATGACCAGGTCGTAGCCGGAGCGGCCGGTGAGCAGTTTGGTCTGGACTGTTTCGTAGCCATCGAAGGTGTCGTAGATGACCTTGATGCCGGTGGCCTTCTCGAAGTCGGCCAGGGTGGTTTCGCCGATGTAGTCGGTCCAGTTGTACAACCGCAACGTGTTACCGCTGTCCACCTCTGCCGCCTGGGCCAGACTGGCGCCAGACGCCAGCAGCAGACCGCCAATCACCTTCAGTACCTTGCGCATGGCAACTCCATCGTGTGAATGCTCGGGATCGAGCCGATGGGGGCACTATCGAGGGATTTGCCGAAGGGGGACATACCCCGAATGTGTGGGTGGTCGTTTTTTGGCAGGTGGATCTCAACAGCCTGCCGAATCTTTGGGGGGCTGCTTTGCAGCCCTTTCGCGACACAAGGCCGCTCCCACAGGTTCACTGCCAGCTTCGAAGGCTGCGCAGTCCTTGTGGGAGCGGCCTTGTGTCGCGAAAGGGCTGCAACGCGGCCCCAGTGGCTGGCACAGGAGAAAGGTCAGGTCAGCGGGTAAAGCGCCTCGTCGAACTGCTCCAGGCGCGGGAACACCAGTGGCTGGTCGTCCGAAAGCTGCTCCAGGCGCTGCCGGTACTGCTGTAGAAAGCCCTGCCGCGCCTCGTCACTGATGTAAGGCACATGCCAGGCCACGAACGGCGGCAATACCTCGAACCCGACATAGGCCAGCGTGCCGCGCAAGATCGGCCGCAGCATGTCCTCCAGTGGCCCGTGGATCGCCCCGTCGCCAAACATGTGCTCGCGCCCGCCCAGGGTCACGGTCACCAGCGCCTTCTTGCCCGCCAACCCGCCCTGGTCGTAGAAGCGCTTGCCGCCATAGCACACCCCCGACACCAGCACCCGGTCGATCCAGCCCTTGAGCATGGCCGGCGCCGAGAACCAGAAAACCGGGAAGTTCAACACCAGCAAGTCGGCCCACAGCAGCTTGTCCAGCTCTTGCTGGATATCCGCGGCAATGGCGCCGCGCTTGACCCCCTGGCGCTGCTCCAGGGCATACACCAGGTACTCGGGGTTCTCGCGCTGGGTGAAGTCATCGGCACTGGCCACCGGGTTCCAGCCCATGGCGTACAGGTCGCTGACCTGCACCTGATGGCCCTGGGCGCGAAAGGTTTCTACGGCCTGGTCACGCAGGGCAGCAGTGAACGATTGCGGCTCGGGGTGAGCGTGGACGATCAGTACATTCACAAACATTCTCCTCACACAAAACAGGTTGTCTTCCAGCTGTGGCTCAGCACTGTACCGCTTTCACCTCGACGAACTCCGCCAGGCCTTCCTCGCCCCACTCGCGCCCGTTGCCCGACTGCTTGTAGCCACCGAACGGTGCCTGGTAGTTGAACCCGCCACCGTTGATGAAGCATTGCCCGGCGCGTATCTGCCGCGCCAGGGCCAGGCCGTGCTCGCGGCTGCCGGCCCACACCGCGCTGGACAGGCCGAACGGCGAATCATTGGCCAGGGCCAACGCCTGGGCCTCGTCGGCATAGGGGATCAGGCACAGCACCGGGCCGAAGATTTCCTCCTGGGCGATACGCATGCGGTTGTCGACGTCAGCGAACAACGTCGGCGCCACGTAGAAGCCGCGTTCGAAGCCGGCTGGCGTGTCGCCGCCGCACAGCAGGCGCGCCCCCTCCTCCTGCCCCAGGCGAATGTAGTCGAGCACGGTGCGCCGCTGGCCTGCCGAACACATCGGCCCGAGGAAGCTGGCCGGGTCACGCGGGTCGCCCATGACCAACGCGCGGGTCTCGGCCTCGGCAATCTCAAGCGCTTCGGCGTAGCGGCTGGCCGGTAGCAGCATGCGGGTCAGGGCCGTGCAGGTCTGCCCCGAGTTGATCATCACGTCCTGCACGCCATGGCGCACCGCCGCGTGCAGGTCGGCGTCCGCGGTAATCAGCAGCGGCGATTTGCCGCCCAGCTCCAGGCACACCCGCTTCACCGTGGGCGCGGCCGCCTGGGCCACGCGCACCCCGGCGCCGGTGGAGCCGGTGAACGACACCATGTCCACCTGCGGGTGCCGGGCCAGGGCCTCGCCGACCTTGGCCCCCGGCCCGCTGACCAGGTTGAACACCCCGGCCGGCAGGCCGATGGCCTCGATCATCTCGGCCAGCATGAACGCATGCAGCGGCGTTTCCTGGCTGGGCTTGACCACCACCGTGCAGCCGGCGGCCAAGGCCGGCGCCAGCTTGCCGATCATCTGGTGCAGCGGGTAGTTCCATGGGTTGATGAACGCGCACACGCCAACGGCCTCGCGGTACACCAGTGAGTTACCGACTTCGCGCACCTCATCCATCAGCCCGGCCAGTTCGGCGTACTGCTCCAGCCCGGCGATCGGGCCCTCTACCTGCACCGCCTGGCACCACTGCACCGGCATGCCCAGCTCGTCGGTGATGACCGAGGCCATTTCCGCCGCGCGGCTTTTCAGCTGTGCGGCCAACGCCGTTATGTACCCGGCCCGTACGCTGGACGGCGTGCGTGACCAACCATCAAAGGCCCGCCGCGCGGCCATCACCGCCCGTTCGACATCGGCCTCGGCGCCCAACGGCACGCGGCCGATGGCCTGTTCGGTGGCCGGGTCGATCACCTCGGCCATGCCCTGCCCGCTCGGTACCTGCCAGGCGCCGTCGATGTACAGCCGCGCATACTCACGCATGGGCCTGCCCCTGCATCAGTGCGGCGGCGCAGCGGGCGATGCGCTGGCAAGCGTCGGCCAAGGCCTCGTTACCCAGTACCAGGCCCAGGCGGATATGCCCGGCAGCGCTGGGGCCGAAGGCTTCGCCGGCGAGCACCGACACACCCTGGCTGTCGAGCAGGCGATCGGCGAAGGCCTGGGCGCTGAGGCCGGTCTCGCGGATATCGACCATCACGAACATGCCGCCATCGGGCTTGAGCACCTTGATGCCCGGGCAACCGGACAACTGCTCGCACACCAGGTCGCGGCGCTGGCGATAGGCCTCGCGCATGGTATCGAGCTCGGGCAATTGCTGCTCCAGTGCTACCACGGCGGCGTCCTGGATGAAGTCCGGTGAACCGTACAACATGCACAGGGCGAGGTTTTCCAGGTGGGCGGCCAGCTCGGTCGAACCCACCACCCAGCCCACCCGCCAGCCGGTCATGGCATGCGACTTCGACAGGCTGTTGAGGGTGGCGGTGCGCTCGGCCATGCCCGGCAGGCTGCCGGGGCTGACATGCTCGCCGTCGTACAGCAGCTCGCTGTAGACCTCGTCGGAGATCAGCCACAAATCGTGGGCGATGCACAGTTCGGCCAGCGCTTCCCAGGTGGCGCGCGGCAGGCTCGCCCCCGAGGGGTTGTGCGGGCTGTTCAGGGCCAGGGCGCGGGTGCGCGGGGTGATGCGCGCGGCCACGTCACGCGGGCACACGCGAAAGCCGTTCTCCGGCTTGACCGGCACCGGAACCACCTTGGCGCCACAGGCACCAAACACCGCCTCGTAGGTCACGTACATGGGCTCGGCGACAATCACCTCGTCACCCGGGTCGAGCACGCACTGGGCCACGCAGTACAGCGCACACTGGGCCCCCGCCAGCACCGTCACCTGGTCGGCATTGACGGCCTGGCCGCTGCGCTGGCGGTGGCGATTGGCGATGGCCTGGCGCAGCGCCAGCTTGCCGCGCACATCGGCGTAATGGGTGTGGCCCGCACGCAGGCTGTCGATGGCCGCCTCGACGATCGGCGCGGGGGTGTCGAAGTCCGGGTCACCCACCGACAGCAGCAGGATATCCTTGCCCTCGGCCTGCAGCGCCAGGGCGCGGTAGTGGATGTCCCAGGCTGCAGCCCCGTCGCCGGCGATGCGTTGAGTGAGCTTGGCGTAGCGCATGGCAATCTCCCTTCATTGGCGGTTTCAGTCGACGAGAATCTTCGGGTTGGAACTGCCCCATACGGTGTACAAGTCGGCGAGCAGCGCACCGTTGATTTCTTCCATCTCGGCCTGGGTGATCTCACCCCCGGCCTGTTTGCCAAACAGCACCACTTCGTTGCCACCCTTCACATCGGGGAAGTCGGTGACATCGACCATCAACGTGTTCATCGACACCTTGCCCACCACCGGCACACGGTGGCCGTTGATCAGCACATGGCCCTTGTTGGTGAACGCCCGGCGGTAGCCATCGGAGTAGCCGACGGTGATGTTGGCCAGGCGCGAATCACGCGCCAGGGTGAAGGTGCGGTCGTAGCCGACAGTGTTGCCTGCCGGGTAGCTGTGTACCGCCGCCACGCGCGACTTGAACTGCATGACACGCTGGTATTCGGTATGCGTCGGCACGGTGTCGCCGAACAGCGCGCCGCCGGTGCGCACCATGTCCAGGCGCGCTTCCGGCACTTCCAGCGTAGCGAAGGAGTTGGCGGCGTGCAGGGTGAGCTTGCTGCGATCAAGCTTCGCGTGCTTGATCAGCCAGTCGGTCTGCTCGTTGAACGCTGCCAGGCCTTTGCGTACATCGTCCTTGTCTTCCACGGCGAAGTGGGTCATCAGCGCGACCAGCTTGAGGTGCTTCTGGTCGGTGATCTGCAGCGCTTCGCCACGGCCGGACCAGGTGGCCATTTCCACGCCGTTGCGGCTCATGCCGCTGGAATTGAGCGCCAGATGAATGCGCAAGGTCTTGCCGTGGCGTTCGGCGAGGGCATCGAGTTGGCGGGCGAACTCGGCGCTGCCGACCAGCTCTTCCATGTCGTACTGCAGGGCATCTTCCACTTCGCTGACGCTGGCCAGGCGTACCCGTACCAGTTGCCCGGTGAAGCCGCTGGCGCGGACCACGCGGGCCTCCTCGTTGCTGGCCACCGCCACGCAGGGCACGCCCTGGGCGATGATCGAAGGCATCACCAGGCCGACACCGTGGCCATAGGCGTCGGCCTTGAGCACGGCGCACAGCTTGGACTTGCCGCCCAGCTCGGCCTGCAAGGTACGGATGTTGTGTTGCAGCGCGCCGGCACTGATTTCGACCCAGGCGTTGCTGTTCTGCACGGTCAGGGCCGTGGTGCCGTTGTCCATCGACAGCGGCGGTGCGGCATACAGCGGGGCCTGGCCAGTGATCAGCAGCGCCAGGGATGCAGCCAGGAGGGTACGGCGAAATGGCATGGTGTCTTCTCTTGTTGTTCGTGGTGTCTGCGGTTTAGCAGACGCAGGTGTGTTTAAGTTCGATAAAGGTGACGCCGGGGGTGGCGAAACCGCTGGCCAGATCGGCCTGCAGCGCGTCCAGGTCACGCGGCTGGCGCACCGTGCAACCGAAGGCACGGGCCAGACCGATGAAATCCGGGTTGCGCGGCAGAACGCCGACCGGCTCGATATCCAGCCCGAGCATGTCGTCGCGGATCTGGCCAAGGGCGTCATTGTTCCACAACAACACGACCAACGGTCGCTCCAGTTCCTCGACTGCCGTGGCCAGCTCCTGGGCGGTGTAGAGGAAGCCGCCGTCGCCCACCAGTACCAGGCCTGGGCGATGGTCGCTGGCGAACATGCCGCCGATGCCGGCCGGCAGGCCGTAGCCGAGGGTGCCGTAGCCGGTGGGGTGCAGCCAGCTGCGCGGCGCCCGGCTGGCGAAAGCGTAGTTGCCGGTGTAGGCCAACTGGGTCATGTCACTGCTGATGAAGGCATCGTCGGGCAGCACGGCGGCAATGCGGTCGAGGATTGCCTGGTGCACGGCCTGCAATGGCGCATGCCCGCTGCGAATGGCCTGGCGCAGGTTGGCCACTGCTTCGCTGGCCTGGGCCGGGTCACGGTGCAGCACTGGCAGGTGTTCGAGCAGGCCGGCCAGGGTTTGCCGGGCATCGCCGTGCAGGGCCATGGCACAGGGGTAGAAGTCGTTGAACTTGCGCGGGTCGATGTCCACGCGCAGCAGCTGGCCAGTGATCGGCAGGCGCTCGCGCCAGAAGTCGGTGTCGGCCATTTCGGTCCCCACGGCCAGCACCACATCGGCCTGGCTGATCAGCTGCCAGCCGGGTTCGACGCACAGGCTGGCGCCGGCATTCAGTGGCGCATCCGCTGGCAGCAGGCCCTTGCCAGCCACGCTGGTGAACAGTGGGGCTGCCAGCCGGGTGCTCAGCTCCTGCAGCTGCTCGGCCGCGTGCAATGCCCCACCGCCGGCAATGATCATCGGGCGCTTGGCGGCTGCCAGCTTCACGGCAGCCTGGTCGAGGATGTCGCGGCACGGCTGGCCACGCCCGGGGCGGCGCACCACCTCATCGCTCCAGTCACGGCTGACCGGCGCGGCCAGCACGTCCAGCGGCACCGAGATATGCACCGGGCGCGGCCGTTCGCTGTCGAACACGGCCCAGGCGCGGGCAATCAGTTCGGGCAGGTCGTCGCCGCGCAGGGCCACGGCAGAGAAGGCGGTAATCGGCGCGGTCATGGCGCGCTGGTCCTGGGTTTCGTGCAGGCAGCCCCAGCCCTTGCCCAGGCTGGCGGTGTGGTTGACGCTGGAAATCACCAGCATCGGGATGGAGTCGGCATAGGCCTGGCCGATGGCAGTGGCGGCATTGGTCACGCCCGGGCCGGTGATGACGAAGCACACCCCCGGTTTGCCACTGACCCGGGCATAGCCGTCGGCCATGAAGCCGGCGCCCTGCTCGTGGCGGGTCAGTACATGGCGGATGCCGCTGCCCGGCAGCCCACGATACAGCTCCAGGGTGTGCACGCCAGGGATGCCGAATACCGTTTCCACGCCGTAGTTGGCCAGCAGGCGCACTAACGCCTGGCCGGCAGTCCGGGTGTGCTTATTCATGTCGTTCTCCTTGCGCCTGGCCGAGGCGGATCAGCGCGTCGACCGCGGTGGTGCCATGGGCACCGACCATCAATGGGTTCACATCCAGCTCCAGCAGTTGCCCGGCGTTCTCGCAGGCGTAGTCGGCCACCGCACGGATGGCTGCGACCAGCGCGTCGAGGTCGGCGGCCGGGCGGCCACGAAAGCCTTGCAGCAGGCTGGCGCTGCGCAGGCTGAGCAGCGCGGCGCGGATGGCGTTGTCAGTGGTCGGTAGCAACAGGCTGACGCTGTCCTTGAGCAACTCGACCAGCACGCCACCGGCGCCGATCACCAGGGCCAGGGCGAAGTCGTGCTCGCGCTTGATGCCGACGATCAGCTCGGCCAGCGGCGGCTCGGCCATGGGTTCGAGCAGCACCTGGTCGAACGCTACCTGGGGGGCGTAGGCGGCGATGCGCTGGCGCATCTGCACCAGCGCGATCTCGAGGGCAGCGGCATCACGCAGGTTCAGCGCCACCGCACCGGCTTCGGTCTTGTGCGGCAACTGCGCGCTGACCGCCTTCAGTACCAGCGGATAACCGACGCGGGCGGCGTCTGCCACGGCGCGTTCGGGTGTGCTCAGCACCCCGGCCGGTACCGGCAGGCCAAAGGCACGCAGGGCTTGCTTGGATTGCCATTCGTCCAACAGGCGACTCTCGCCCGCGTAAGCCTGTGGGCACAGCGGCACCCGCGTGGCCTCACCCTGTTCCAGCAGCCGCTGGCGGTTGCGCTGGTAGGCGACGATGCGGCCCCAGGCTGCCAGGCCATCCTCCACGCCCTGCAGGGCGGCGATGCCACGTGCGTGCAAGCGCTCGCGCGCGCAGGCGGGCAACAGTTCCGGGAACGCCGAAGTGACGAAGCCGATCTTGCCGTGGCGTTCCAGCGCATCGCAGTACAGCGCCAGCAGCAGGTCGCATTCCTTGCGTTCGCCGGTGAACGCCGCCGGGTAGTCCAGCACCAGCATGGCCGCGTCGGCAGCGCCGCTCAGGGTGCTGTCGAGCATACGTTGCAGGGCCGCTGCATCACCCCAGATGGCCGTGGTGAAATCCAGCGGGTTGACCAGGTTGGCATAGGCCGGCAGTACCTCGGCCAACTGCGCCACCTGCCCTTGTTCAAGCTTCGGCAGAACCAGCTGGTTGCGCTCTGCATAGTCGGCGATCAAGCCGGCATCGCCACCGGAACAGGCCAGGGCGATCAGCTCGCCATTCACCGGCAGGCGGCCACAGGCGGCGGCCTTGAGGGTTTCAACGAAGCTCACCGGGCCACTGACGCGGATCACGCCCAGGCGCTGGAACAGGCTGTCGTACAAGGCATCGGAGCCGGACAACGAGCTGGTGTGGCTGAGCGCCAGTTCGGCGCCAATCTGCGACACGCCGGTCTTCAAGGCAATGATCGGCGTGCCCTGCTGCAACGCCTTGCAGGCGGCCCGGGCGAAGCCGGGCACGTTCTTCAGGCCTTCCAGGTGCAGGCCGATGGCGGTCACCCGGGGGTCGTCGAGCAGCACGTCCATCAGCTCGGCCACGCCCAGTTGTGCCTGATTGCCGACCGAGGCCATGTAGGCCACCGGCAGCGAGCGGTCGCTCATGGACAGGTTGTAGGCAAAGTTGCCGCTCTGGGTGAGGATCGCCACGCCCTTCTCCACCTGCTGGCCACCATGGGCCACCGGCCACAGGGCAGCACCGTGCAGGTAGTCGAGCAGGCCGTAGCAGTTGGGGCCGAGCAAGGCCATGTTGCCAGCGGCAGCGAGCAGGCGTTGCTGCAGCTGGCGGCCTTCCTCGCCGCTTTCGGCAAAGCCCGAGGCGTAGCAGATGACACCGCCTGCGCCGCGTGCGGCCAGCTCGGCAACGCACTGCAAGGTCAGCTCACGGTTGGTGGCGATGAACACCGCGTCCGGGGCATAGGGCAAGTCGGCCACCCGCGCCACACAGGGGATGCCTTCAAGGCTGTCATGCTGCGGGTTGACCAGCCACAGCTCGCCGCCAAAGCCACCTTCAGCACAGCGCTTGAGCGCCCGCGCCATGCTGCGCCCGCCGACGAAGGCCAGGTGCCGGGGTGCCAGCAGGCGCTTGAGGTTGTCACGAATCGTATGCGACATGGGTGTTCTCCTGGCGCTCAGCGCAGCAGCGGGCGCAGCAGTTCGCGGGCGATGATGTGCCGCTGGATTTCCGAGGTGCCCTCCCAGATGCGCTCGATGCGTGCATTGCGCCAGATACGCTCGACCGGCCCTTCGTCCATCAGGCCCATGCCGCCGAAGATCTGCACGGCTTCGTCGGCGACCTTGCCCAGCACCTCACTGGCGAACAGCTTGGCCATGCCGGCCTCGCCATCGGTCATGCTGCCCTGGTCCATCTTCCAGGCGGTGTGCAGGGTGAGCATTTCCGCAGCGCGAATCTGCGTGGCCATGTCGGCCAGCTTGAACGACACGCCCTGGTAGCTACCGATGGCCTGGCCGAACTGCTTGCGATCGGCGGCCCATTGCAGCGACAGGTCGAGGGCACGCTGGGCCTGGCCCACGCAGTTGGCGGCGACCATCACCCGGCCGGCGGTGAGCCAGGCGTTGGCCACCTCCCAGCCCTTGCCGACCTCGCCCAGCACCTTGCTGGCCGGTACCCGGCAGTCGTCGAAGAACAGCTCGTAGGTGTGGTAGCCACGGTTGCTCACACACTTGGGGCCGCGGCGAATGGTCATGCCCGGGGTGCCACGGTCGACCAGCAAGGCGGTTACCGCATTGCGCTTGCGCCCGTTGTGCTCGTAGGTATCGGTGACGGCAAAGACGATGGCGAAATCGGCGTGGCCGGCATGGCTGATGAAGTGCTTGCTGCCGTTGATGACGAAGTCGTCACCCTGGCGCACGGCGCGGGTCTTGATGGCGTTGGCATCGGAGCCGGCGCCCGGCTCGGTGAGGGCGAAGCAGTCGATTTTTTCGCCCTGCACGCACGGCAACAGGTAGTCGTTGACCTGCTCGTCCTTGCAGGCCATGAGGATTTTCGACGGCCGCGCAACGAACACGTGCAAGGCCCAGGACACTTTGGACAGCTCGCGCTCGATCAGCGCCTGTGACAGGTAGTCCAGGCCACCGCCGCCGACTTCCTCGGGCATGTTGAAGGCATAGAACCCGGCGGCGATAGCCTTGCCGCGGATCTGCGCAGCCAGTTCGGGCGACACGGCGTCGGCGCGATCCACCGCCTCCTCATGGGGCAGCAGCTCCTTGGCGACAAAGCTGCGTACCGCTTCCACCAACATTTCTTGTTCTTGGGTCAGTTGGAAATTCATCTGCGAAGGTCCTGGTGAGGGTCGGTTATCGGGTTACTGGCCGGTGAAACGGGGGGCGCGGCGTTCCACCGAGGCTTGCAGCGCCTCGGCACCGTCGTGGCTGCGGCCGCACAGCAGGCCGGCCTGGCGCTCTGCTTCAAGCTGCTCGGCCAGGGTGCGCCGGGCGCCGTCGCGGATCAGCCGCTTGGTCTGCGCGTAGGCGAAGGTGGGGCCGTTGGCCAGGCGCCCGGCCAGCTCGGCGGCCACGGCGGGCAGTTGCTCGTCGGCGCACACTTCGCTGACCAGCCCGGCCGCCAGGGCACGTTCGGCCCCCCACAGCTCATCGAGGAACAACAGGCGCTTGGCCTGCTCGCTGCCGATCAGTCGGGGCAGGTGCCAGCTGGCGCCGGCATCGGGGCTGTAGCCCATGCTGGTGTAACCGGCCTTGAAGCGCGCCGAGGCCGCGGCGATGCGCAGGTCGCAGCACAGGCTGAGGTCCATGCCACCGCCCACGGCGGTGCCGTTGATGGCAGCGATGGTGGGCTTGTCGAGGCTGTGCAGGCGCAACATCAGGGTGTGGGCAGTTTCGGTCCAGCCGTAGCTTTCCAGGGTGCCCTGGGCCTCGGCCGCGGCCCATTCGGCCAGGTCGGCACCGGCGCAGAAGCTGCGGCCGCTGCCGGTCAGCACCACCACGCGCACGGCCGGGTCGGTGTTGCAGGCTTCCAGCAGGGCGTGCAGTTGCTTGAGGGTGGGGATGTCCAGCGCGTTGCGCTGCTCGGGGCGGTTGAGGGTGATCCAGGCAACGCCGGCTTCGACCTTGCTCAGCAGTGACGACGGGGTGGTCATGGGGGCCTCGGTGTTGTTGTGATGGTTTTGGGAGGGCTTGATGAGGGAGATACTAAACGAGTGTTCAACAAGGCGGGATGGGCTGTTACAACTTCGCACAACTCGGTTTTTGCTGTTACGCGGTTTTCTTTTGGCATGGCATTTTCGTTGCCCGTGAGATCGAGCGCCGCCCGCGCGGCGCTTCGCGGGACAAGCCCGCTCCCACATNNCACGTTGCAACAAATGTGGGAGCGGGCTTGTCCCGCGAAGCGCCGCGCGGGCGGCGCTTGATCTCACAGGCAATAAAAATGCTTCGACGAACACTTACAACCAACGAACCACGGCATCAAACCCCCGGCGCGCTAGGCTCGAAAGCCCCCTGCCGACGGCGGTTGACGAAGAAGTACGCCGCATAGCACAGGGCAATGAAGCCAAAGCCCCAGTACAACGACGGCCGCTGGGTTTCATCCAGCGCCAGGAACACGAACAGCGAACTGCACAGGGTGATGCACAGCAGTGGCACCAGCGGGTACAGCGGCGCCCTGTACTTCAGGTCCTGCAGTTGCCCACCGTCACGCAGGTAGGCCTTGCGGAAGCGGTATTGCGCCAGGGCGATAACGATCCAGGTCACGGTGCCAGACATGCCGCTCACCGCCATCAGCACCATGAACAGGGTGTCGGCAGCAATGAAACTGGTCATCAGCGAGATCAGCGCAAAGCACAGGGTGATGCTCAGCGCCCGCAACGGCACGCCACGCTTGCTCAGCGGCGACAGGCTTTTCGGCGCCATGCCGCTCTTGGACATGGCCCAGAGGATGCGTGTGGAGGCATACAGCCCGGAGTTGCCCACCGAGAGGATGGCAGTGAGGATGACGAAGTTCATCAGGTCGGCGGCAAAGGGAATGCCGACCATGTCGAACACCTGCACGAACGGGCTCTCCATCAACCCGGCCTGCTCGAACGGCACGATGGCCGAAAGCACGGCAATCGCCAGCACGTAGAAGATCAGCACACGGAACACCACGTTGCGCACGGCCCGTGGGATGCTCTTTTCCGGGTGCTCGGTCTCCCCGGCCGCCACCCCCATGATTTCGCAGCCCTGGAAGGCATAGACCACGGTCATCATCACCGCGAACACCGCCGACAGGCCATGGGGGAAAAGCGACTCGCCCACCAGGTTGTCCAGCATCGGTGCCGGCGCCCCGCTGCTCAGCGGGATGGCGCCGAAAATCACCAGCACGCCGATGATGATGAAGCCGAGGATGGTCGCCACCTTGATCCCCGAAAACCAGTACTCCGCCTCACCAAAGGCGCGGGTGGCCAGGGCGTTGAGGCCGAACAGCACGACCACGAACAGCGCCGACCAGTACCAGATCGGCACCTCCGGGAACCAGCGGGTCATCAGCATGCCGGCGGCAGTGAACTCCAGGCCCACAGTGGTGGCCCAGCTCATCCAGTACACCCAGCCGATCATGAAGCCGGTGGCCGGGCCGATGAACTGGGTGGCGTGAGCCTGGAACGAGCCGGACACCGGCATCTGCACCGACAGCTCACCCAGGCAGACCATCACCAGGTACATCAGCAAACCTGCGACCAGGTAGGCCAGGATCGCGCCGACCGGGCCGCCCTGGTTGATGGTCACGCCCGAGCCCATGAACAGCCCGGTGCCGATCACCCCGCCCAGCGACAGCATGAAGATGTGCCGGCTTTTCAGCGCGCGGGTGAGCTGGATCTTTTCGCGGATGTCAGTCATGGCGCACCTCGCCTTGGCGGCCGGTGCCTGGCCACGCGGGGGTGCCGCGCGGGGTGGTAGGAAGGAGGGGCTGAGCGCTACGGCATGTCATTATTCTTGTCTCCAATAAGCCTCATGGACCGCGTGCAACACGGTTGCCATGGATTATTGGAAACGGATGTAAGGTGCCGTTGTACGAACGGATCGAAGATGTAAAAAGTCGTAAGTTTTTTGTACGTCAGCTCTGGATCAGCTGTTCCAGGGTGGCGCGGACCTGGGCAAGCTCGGTGGCCAACGGCTCGCAGAGCGCTTTCAATGCCTGTTCGTCATGCTGCCGGGCAGCGTCCTCAAGGCGTCGGAGCAGCGCAGCCAGGCCAGAAAAGCCCAGGGAGTCGCAACTGCCGGCCAGCCGGTGGGCCAGGTGCAGCACTTCGGTAAAGTCCTGGGCCGGCAGCGCCTCGGCCAACGCCGTGGCGTGCTGCTCCAGCGACTGGCGCAGCACCTTCAACAGGCCTTGCAGCTTCTGTTCACCCAGCAGCGAGCGGTGAGTGTCCAGCAATGACCAGTCCATTGTCGCGTCGGCGCCAGCCACTTCAGTGGGCGCCGCTTCGGCCAGCGCCTGGCGCAGGTTGTCCAGCCGCAGGGGCTTGGCCAGCACTCCCTGCATGCCGGCGGCCAGGTAACCCGGCACTTGCCCCGGTTGCACGCCGGCCGTCAGCGCCAGGATCCGGCTGTGGCGGTTCGGCCCGGGGGTGGCACGAATCTGCCGGCACAGTTCCACCCCGCTCATGCCGGGCAGGTGCACGTCGAGCAGGATCAGGTCGAAGCGCCGCTGTGCGCAGGCCAGCAGGGCCTGCCCGGCGTCTTCGGCAAAGCTCACCCGGTGGCCATCGCGCAGCAGCAGCCCACCGGCCACCTCGCGGTTCAACGCCACATCCTCGACCACCAGGATATCCAGGCTGGCCAGGGGCGAAGGGGCTGGTGCACTGGCCAGCACTGGCTGCCCGCTGGCCATGTCGAGCTCGAACCAGAAGCAACTGCCCTGCCCTTGCACGCTGTCCAGGCCAATGCAGCCCCCCAGCTTTTCCACCAGGTGCTTGCAGATCGCCAGGCCCAGGCCGGTGCCGCCGTAGCGCCGGGCCACCGCCTCGCTGGCCTGGACGAAGCGGTCGAAGACCCTGGCCTGTACCGCCGGCTCGATGCCGATGCCATTGTCACTGACCGACACCCGCACTCGCTGCGAGCCCTGGTCACTGGCCAGTACCTGCACCGCAAGCCGCACCTGGCCGTGTTCGGTGAACTTGATGGCATTGGCCAGCAGGTTGCTGAGCACCTGGCGCAGGTACTGTTCGGCACCGTGCTGGTACTCGGCCAATTGCTCGTCGATGTCCAGCTGCAGTGCGTCGCCGTTGTCCCTGGCCATGGGTTCGAGCAGCGCCAGCACTTCCTGGCACAACTGGCGTAGCGAGAAACCGACCAGCTCGGCGCGGCTCTCGCCCTCTTCGAGCCGGGCGAAATACAGCACTTCATTGAGAATCGCCAACAGCCCTTCGCCGGCCTTGTACAAGGCCTCGACGCGCAGGCGGTCGGCCGCCTCCAGCCGGCCGCCGCGCAGCAGCTCGGCCATGCCGAGAATGCCGTTGAGCGGTGTGCGCAGCTCATGGCTCATGGTCGCCAGGAAGCGTGACTTGGCCAGGTTGGCGGCTTCGGCCTCGTCCTTGGCCCGGGCCAGGCTGGCGGTGCGCCGCTCGACCATGGCCTGCAGCTCGTCGCGCTTGTCCTGCAGCGCCAGGCGGTCGCGCTCACGGCGCTCGATATCGCTGAGGATGGCGCGGCGCATGTCATCCAGGGCATTGGCCACGGTGTCGATCTCGTCCGGGCGCGTCGACGGGCGGCGCCCCAGGCGCAACGGTTCCTGCCACTGGCCGGCGCCAATACGCCGGGCGAACTCGGCCATCACTTGCAGGTGACGGGTGACCAGGCGGTAGAACAGCCCCGACAACGCCACCGCCAGGCCACACAGGAACACGCCCATCCACAGCAGGCTGGCAAGGCCCGTGGCATACAGCCGCCGGTGCACCGCGCCCAGGTCGATGCTCACTTCCAGCTCGCCCAGGTGCCTGGCCGGCCCCGAGGGCGGCTGGTAATCGAGAGGGAAGCGTTCGATGCGCAGCGGCCCCTTGGGCTCGGCGGCACCGCGCAGCAGCTGGAAGTCGTCGCTGAGCAGGCGCACCCGGGCGACATCGGAAAAGTCCACCAGGCCGCGCAGTTGCGTATCCAGCTGTGCCTCGTCCAGGTCCCACAGGCTGCGCTCCAGGCTGGCCAGGTAGCCGGCGCGGATCAATGCCATGCGCGCCTCGATATCGCGCATTTCGCGACGGTATTCGAAGTACAGCTGCACCGAGCTGGCCAGCACGGTGAAGCACAGGCTGAACAGCAGGATGAACAGCAGCAGGCGGCGCAGCAGGCCATCGGTGCGCAGGCGGATCATCGAGTGTCCGCCGGCAGGTTGACCATGTCGCGGTAGGTCACTTCGCTCTGCTCCAGCCAGCGCTCGATCTCGCCGGCCTGGTTCATGCGCAGCAGCTGCGCGTCGATTTCGTCCATATGCTGGCTCAGGGGCGATAGCCGTGATACCGCAACGCGCAGGTAGTCCACGCTCAGGGCCGTGGGCAATACACGGATGTCCTGCGCCCCGGGGAGGTTTTCGATGAACAGCTGACCGGTGCGCCGCTCCTGGATCACGTAGTCGATGCGCCCACGGATCAGCTTGCCGAAGTTCTGCTGGCTGGACGACACCCGTTCGATGTTCTGGTGGCGAGCGACGAAACGGTCGAACTCGGCGCCGTAGCTTTCGCCGTACAGCAGGCCGCCGCGGTAGCCCGCCAGGTCCTCCAGGCGCTGGAACTGTACCGGCCGCAGGCGGTTGTAGAACACCGCCACTTCCTCGCGCACCACCGGCACCGTGGAAAAGCGCATGCGCTGGTCACGCTGGTCGCTGTTATAAGCCAGCACCACGTCCACCCGCCCGGCGGCGGCGTCCATCAGGCAGCGCTTCCAGTTGCCCAGCACCACGGTCTGCACCTCATGCCCCATGCGCCCGAACAGCTCTCGCACCACGGTGGGTGCCAGGCCGCGCACCTGGTGGCCGTCACTCCAGGAAATCGGCGGGTACACCGGGTAGTCGCAATAGCGCACCGGTTGCCCTGCGCTGGCTTGCACGGCGAACAATGCCAAGGCCAGCACCCAGGCGCTGCGGGTCATGCCGCCACGCTGGCGGTGAACAGGTAGCCGGTGCCGTGGATGGTAATGATCAGCTGGGGCTCGGCCGGGTCGTCGTGCAGCTTGCGCCGCAGGCGGCCGACCAGCACATCGATGGAGCGGTCGTTGGGCACCCATTCGCGGTTGCGGATCTGGTCCATCAGCTGGTCGCGGCTCAGGGTGTGGCCGCTATTGCGCAGGAACACACTGAGCAGTTGGAACTCGCCATGGGTCAGCAGGGTTTGCCCGCCACGGGCGTCGATCAGGCGCCGGCGGTCGGTATCCAGCGCCCAGTCGGCGAACTGCTTCAGCGATTGCGCGCAGGCCGGCGCCGGGTGTACCTCGCGGGCATGGCGCACGCGGCGGATCAGGTTCTTGGCACGGGATACCAGCTCGCGAGGGTTGAGCGGTTTGATCACGTAGTCGTCGGCGCCGCACTCCAGGCCGACGATGCGGTCGATGTCGTCGTTGCGCCCCGTGATGAGGATGATGCCCACCTCCGAACGTACCCGCAGCTCGCGGGTCAGGGTGAGTCCATCCTTGCCGGGCAGGCGGATGTCCAGCAACACCAGGTCGACATCCTGGCTGCCGAGCAGGGCTTCGGCCTTTTCCGCGGTGTCGGCGCAGTGCACGTCATAGCCTTCCTGGGACAGATAGGCCTGCAGCAAGTCACGAATAAGCGGATCGTCATCGACGATCAATACCCGAGGCGTCATTGCGTGTCGTCTCTTTTATTATTGGTGTTGTTCTACACACTCGCGACAGCAGCGTACTCGTTACTGAACAGGCGATCAACAGCCCTCCGGCAGGCTGAAGCGGCGCCGGCCACCGGCCTGCAGGCCATCGACCCAGGCCTCGCAGATCAGCACGCCCTGCTCGGGGGTGAAGGTACCGGGGTTGAGCCCCGACTCCAGCCACAGGCCGTCGAGCAAGGCACTCAGGCTGATGGCCGCGAGGTCGGCATCGAAGCCCTGCCAGCCCTCCTCCCCAGCCAGCGTGGCCAGCAGCCCGCTCAGTTCATTGCGGTATTCGCCATAGGAATGGTCATGCACCTGGTTGATCGCATCGGCGGTCTTCACCGCGCCCCAGAACGCCAGCCAGGCGTCGAGCAATTGCGGGTCGAGCAGCTCGGCGCAGAACGAGGCGCGGAAAAACGCCGACAACCGCTCGCGGGCATTGGGCGCGGCCTGGGCCATGGCCTCGCGCAGCAGGCCCATCACCCGGCCGGTGACCGCCATGTAGGCTTCGGCCACCAGTTCATCCTTGCCGGCGTAGTGATGGCTGATCAACCCGACCGAAACCCCGGCCTCGGCCGAAATCTTGCGGATCGACGCGCCCTGGAAGCCATGGCGCTTGAGGCATACCAGGGTCGCCTCGACCAGGTTGGCTTTGCGCAATTCCGGCAGCATGCGGTGGTAGCGGGCTTCCTGGTTCATCGACGGCTCTCGGGCTAGGGGCTGGACTGAACGACTGTACAACAAGCCGGACTGCGTGATAAACCCTTGGCACCGATGCCCACAACAACAAAAGCGGCTGCCATGAACGACCTGATCACACGTGACCTGGACCAGGGCCTGCTGACCCTGGCCTTCAACCGCCCCGACAAGCTCAACGCCTTGAACACTGCCATGTACCAACAGCTGGGCGACCTGCTGCTGGCGGCAGGTGAAGACCCTGATGTCGAAGCCATCATCATCACCGGTGGGCCGCACTGCTTTACTGCCGGCAATGACTTGCGCGACTTCCTCGACAACCCGCCCGCCGACCTGGACAGCCCGGTGTTTCGCCTGATGCGGGTGGTGATGGGCCTGGAGAAGCCGCTGATTGCCGCGGTCAGTGGCGCGGCGATAGGTATTGGTGCCACCTTGCTGTTGCATTGCGACCAGGTGCTGGTCAGCCGTACGACCAAGCTGCGCATACCTTTCGCGCCATTGGGCGTGTGCCCGGAGTTTGGCTCCAGCCTGCTGCTGCCACGCCTGCTAGGCCATGCCCGAGCGGCTCGTCTGCTGCTGGCAAACGAGTTGCTCGACGGCGAGCAGGTGGTGGCCTGGGGGCTGGCCAATGAACTGCATGAAGACGGGGAACAGTGCCTGGCGGCTGCCCGGCGCCTGGCGCGGCAGCTGCAAGGCTACCCGCAGGCGGCGCTGCGCATCAGCAAGCGGCTGCTCAAGGACAGCCAACGGGCCGAACTGGAGGCGACAGTGGCGCGGGAAAGCCGGTTGTTCATCGAGTGCCTGCGCACTGAAGAAGCGCGGGCGGTGCTGCGGGGATTGATCAAGGACTGACTGGGTTGGCGCTGTCTCTTGTGGGAGCGCGTCATGGATGGGCTATGAGGTGCTAATAGCCGGTCATCTCCAGATACCCACGCCCACCCGCACTCCCGCTCAAGCGCACCGGCCCCTCCCAATACGGGAACCGCGTCTCCATCCAGGCCTGCGGCTCCACCGCGTCGACCTGCACATCCACCCCATGCCCCGGTACCTGCACCCGCCATCGCGTCGGCACTTGCTTGCCGTTCTTCTGCCGGGCCCAGGCCAGCGCCTGCAACTGGATCTGCGCCCCCTGCAGCGCCACCACCTCACCCTGCGGGCCAACCCAGGTCCCGGCGCGATAGGCCTCCCCTTGCACCTCGCGCACCTGGAACAGCATCAGCCTGGCACCACTGCCCAGGTGCAGCGAAAACCAGTCCCACCCCGTCTGCCCGGCAGCCAGCGGCTGGCTGCTCCATTCCCGGTCCAGCCAGGCCTGGCCGGTGACAGCGATGCACTGGCCGTCACGCTGCACTTCCCCGCTCACCCGATAAAACGGTTGACTGTAATAGTACGAAGCCTGCCCCTTGCCGGACTTCTCGCTGTAACCCTGATCCCCGTGCAGCACCAAGGGCCGATCACTGTGCAGTTGCAGGTCATAGCGAAAGCCTTCACCACCGGCAACCATTTGCAGATCCTCGATGCCACTGCTGCCCTGCAACGACCAGTCATTGATCCACGCCCGGAACGGCCGGGCCTGCACGCCCGCCTGGCCGATCCCCCCACGCGCCAGGGTTTCGGCAGACTGATGAGCACCCGGCCCGGTCAGCGCCGCGTGCCCCATCCACAGGTTCGGGCTGTTCCAGCCGGCAGTCTCGGGGCCGGGGCGCAGGGCCGAGCGAAACAGCGTCCACTGCGCGCCCCAGTCCCGCCCTTGGGCGTCCTGGAGGTTGGCGGTGACATACCACCACTCGATGCGAAAGCCATCATGGGCACCGTGGTCACGCGGAAATTCCAGGCGATGGCCGCGGCTTACCTGGCTGAATTCGCCCGCCTGCTGCCCGAGCCCGGCATAGCTTTGCTCGGCCGGCTGATCACAGCCGCCCAGCAACCCACACAGCAACAGCCAGGCGTTACGTTTCATCGGCAAACGGCCTCAACAGTTCACGCGGCTGGCGACGCGCCAGCTGCCACAGTGGCCAGGCGCTGGCCAACAGGCTGGTAAGCATGCCCAGCACGGCCAGGTGCAGCAGTTGCGCAGGGAACACGTAGAGCGGCAAACGCCAGCCGAATGCCTGCACGTTCACCACCGCGACCAGGCACCAGGCCAGCAGGATACCCAGCGGGATCGCCAGCAGCACGGTAAGGCTGCTCAGCAGCAGTGTCTGCCCGAGGCTTAGCCACACCAGATGCGTGCGCCGCACGCCCAGTGCCCACAGCGGTGCCAACTGGCCCAGGCGGGTCTGGCCCAGGGTCAGCAGGTTGATGAACAGTGCTACACCAGCCACGCCAAGGGTAAGGCTGTTGAGCGCGGCGGTGGCGGCGAAGGTGCGGTTGAACACGTCGGTCGACCAGCGCTTGAGACGTGCCTGCTCGACCACGCGGCTATCATCCAGGGCAAAGCGCTGTTGCAAGGCGGCCTTGAGCGCCGACACCTGCTCGACCGCCAGATCGACACTCAACCCGGTCAGGGTTGCCTGTGGCCAGTGCCCGCGCAGCCAGTCGGCATTGACCAGCATGTGCCCTTTGGGGTTGCCGTAATCGGCGTAGATCCCCACAACCCTCAGGGCTGGCGAAGTGTCTGCGGGCAGCCTCAGGTGATCGCCCAGTTGCAGCTTCAGTCGCCTGGCCAGCTGTTCACTGAGCATCACCGCCTGCCCACTGGCCAGTTGCTGCCAGGCCTGCTCTTGCTGCGCCAGCAATGGCCAGCGTGTGCGATAGACGGGATCATCGACGATGCCCTGGACCTGCACCGGCCAGCCCTGCAGCTGCGTTTCCACACGCCAGCCGGGCAACACCACACCAACTGGAGGCTGCTGCCCGAGCCACTCGGCTATCTGCAAGCCCTGGGCGGTGTCCCTTGGGCTGACATATAGGTCGGCGGACAGGCGCAGGTCAAGCCAGCCGACAAAGGTCTTGCGAAAGCCCTCGGTCATGCTGCCCACGCCAACACTGGCGGCCAGCGCCAGCAACAGTGCCATCAACGCCAGGCTCAGGGCCGGCAGTTGCTGGCGGCTGTCGGCGACGAACCATTGCGACAAAGGCCGCCGGCAACGGCGCGCCAACCAGGCCAGCACCCGGTCGAGCAAGGCCGGCAGCAGCAGCGCCGCCGCCAACAGCAAGCCTGCCAGCAGGCCGAACGCGCTGGGCAAGCTGTCGCCCAGCACACCACAGCCCAGTGCCAGCAACAGCAACAGGCCGGCCACCAGGGCCTGACGCCGCAACCACGGCCCCTGCGCCAACCGCCACGCCTGAGGTTGCGCCAGCGCCAGCAACGGTAACCGAGCCGCACGCATTACGCTGCCCAAGCCCGCCAGCAGTGCCCCCAGTACGCTCACCAGCACGCCCATCAGCCACCACCCTGCGGGCAGGCTCAGCGTCCCGGCGACTTGAGCGCCATACAGGCCACGCAAGCTGGCGGCCACATCGGGCAACAACCACGCGGCCAGCCCGTAACCACTGGCCACGCCGGCCAGACCGCCCAGCACCGCGAACAGCCCCAGTTCCAGCACCAAGGCGCACAGCAGAGTTTGCAGGCCGATGCCACAGGCGCGCAGGTTGCGGATCAGGCCGCGCCGCTGTTCCAGTGCCAAACCGATTGCGGCATGGGCAATGAACAGGCCGACGACGAACGCCAGCAGGCCGAGGGCGCTCAGGTTGAGGTGGAAACTGTCGGTCAGCCGCTGCAAACCGCCATCATCCTGCTGGGGTTGCAGCTCAAGGTAAGGCGCGATATCCGCCGGTAACGGCCCCGGCGTGGCGGCCACCAGCAAGCGCGACAACTGCCCGGGTGCGTGCAGCAACGCCTGGGCATGGCCGATATCGACCACGATCACCCCCGGCGCCAGCGCTGGTTGCAGAACCAACGGCGGCAGCAGTTGCCCTTCACTGCCACGGACTGACGCCCCGGGGCCGGCATTCAGCTGACGCAAGGTGTCTGGCCCAACCCAGGCTTGCCCGGGCATGCCGATGAAGGCTTGCAGATCGAACGTTCGAGGCTGCACACCCGCGATGCTGCTGGCCGGCGGCAGGCTCAACGGCTCGATGCCGACCAACCGCACGCTGCGCCCCGGCTCCCCGGGCAAGCGCAAGCGCCCTTCCAGTACCGGCGTTACCGCCCAGCCCAGCCTGCGCAACTGCACATACAGCGCCTGGTCGAAGCGCTCGCCACGGCGTGGCACCAGTTGCGCCTGCAGCGGCCCGGCCAGCACCGCGCTGGCCCGGGCATAGTCGCTGCGTGCCTGGCTGTTCAGCGCCTGCACGCCAGTCCACAGCGCCGTGGCCAGCCACAGGCCGGTGAAGATGCTGACAAACTGCACGCGATGGCGCCGCCAGTGGCTGAGCAGTGCCAACAAGGCCAGCGATAGAAGTCTCATCAGCCCTGCTCAGGCCGCACACGGCCGGCCTGCAGGTAACAACGCTGCTGCAAGCGCGCCGCCAGCCGCGGGCTGTGGGTCACCATCAGCACCCCACTGCCCGCCTCGGCGACCAGTTGCAACAGCAGGCTCAGCACTTCATCGCTGCTGGCTTCGTCGAGGCTGCCGGTGGGTTCGTCGGCCAGCAACCAGGCCGGGCGCCCGGCCAGGGCGCGGCCGATGGCGACCCGCTGATGCTGGCCGCCAGACAGTTGCTCCGGGTAACGCGCCAGCAAATCCGCCAAACCCAGGCGCTGCGCCAGGTAGGCCAGCCAAAGGGGATCATGCCGACCGGCCAGCCGGGCCTGGAACGCAAGGTTTGCCCCCACGTCCAGGCTGCTGATCAGGTTGTACTGCTGGAACACCAGGCCAATGCCCTCCCGCCGCCACAGCGCCAGCGACGCCTCGGAACGGCTGTCGAGCGGTGCGTCGTCGATCAGGATGCGGCCACTGTCGGCACGGTCCAGGCCGGCCACCAGGTGCAGCAAGGTGCTCTTGCCGCTGCCCGACTCCCCCATCAGCGCCAGGCTGCTGCCGCGGGCCAGGCGCAGGTCGACGCCCTGCAAAACCGGGATTGGGCCTTGGGGCGTAGGGAATGATTTGTAGAGGTTTTCGATGACCAGCATCGAGAGGCCTTGGTGGGTGAGGTCTGTTTAGTAATAGCAGGTCAAGCGCTGCTGGAGCATGAAAGTACCTATACTCACCACAAATGGATCCACTAATAATCCGATAACCGCACAAAACCCTTAAATAACGGGCTCTTTATATTGACCATGCGTACTCCAACGGCTCTAATGGATCCATTAAATAAAAACAAAACCCCGGAGAGCCTACCCATGTACCCCAAGAACACTTGGTACGTTGCCTGCACCCCCGACGAAATCGCCACCAAGCCCCTGGGCCGACAGATCTGCGGGGAGAAGATCGTGTTCTACCGTGGCCGCGAGAACCGCGTAGCGGCCGTCGAGGACTTCTGTCCGCACCGCGGCGCGCCGTTGTCGCTGGGCTATGTCGAGGACGGCAATCTGGTATGTGGCTACCACGGCCTGGTCATGGGTTGCGACGGCAAGACCGTGTCGATGCCGGGCCAGCGGGTACGGGGCTTCCCCTGCAACAAGACCTTTGCTGCAGTCGAGCGCTATGGCTTCATCTGGGTCTGGCCGGGCGATCAGGCGCAAGCCGACCCGGCGCTGATCCCGCACCTGGAGTGGGCGGTGAGTGATGAGTGGGCCTATGGAGGTGGGCTTTTCCACATCGGCTGCGACTACCGCCTGATGATCGACAACCTGATGGACCTGACCCACGAAACCTACGTGCACGCCTCCAGCATCGGCCAGAAAGAAATCGACGAGGCGCCACCGGTCACCACCGTCACCGGCGACGAAGTAGTCACCGCCCGACACATGGAAAACATCATGGCCCCGCCCTTCTGGCGCATGGCCCTGCGCGGCAACGGCCTGGCCGACGATGTGCCAGTGGACCGCTGGCAGATTTGCCGTTTCACCCCGCCCAGCCATGTGCTGATCGAAGTCGGCGTGGCGCATGCTGGCAAAGGTGGCTACCACGCCGAGGCGCAGCACAAGGCGTCGAGCATCGTGGTCGACTTCATCACCCCGGAAAGCGATACCTCGATCTGGTACTTCTGGGGCATGGCGCGCAATTTCGCGACACACGACCAGACCCTGACAGACAACATTCGCGAGGGCCAGGGCAAGATTTTCAGCGAAGACCTGGAGATGCTCGAACGCCAGCAACAGAACCTGCTGGCCAACCCCGAGCGCAACCTTCTGAAGCTGAACATTGATGCCGGCGGCGTGCAGTCGCGCAAGGTGCTGGAGCGGCTCATCGCCAAAGAACGTGCACCCCAGCCGCAACTGATCGCTACCAGCGCCACCCCTGCCTGAGGAACTGCCAACATGATCGATGCCGTAGTGGTATCCCGTAACGATGAAGCGCAGGGTATCTGCAGTTTCGAGCTGGCGGCGGCAGATGGCAGCCTGCTGCCGGCGTTCAGCGCTGGCGCGCACATCGATGTGCACCTGCCCGATGGGCTGGTGCGCCAGTATTCGCTGTGCAATCACCCCGAAGAGCGCCACCGCTACCTGATCGGCGTGCTCAATGACCCGGCCTCGCGGGGCGGGTCACGCAGCCTGCACGAGCAGGTGCAGGCCGGTGCCCGGCTGCGTATCAGCGCGCCGCGCAACCTGTTCCCGCTGGCCGAGGATGCACGGCGCAGTTTGCTGTTTGCCGGAGGCATCGGCATTACCCCGATCCTGTGCATGGCCGAGCAGTTGTCCCACAATGGCCATGATTTCGAACTGCACTACTGCGCCCGCTCCAGCGAGCGTGCGGCGTTTGTCGAGCGTATTCGCAATGCGCCGTTTGCCGATAGGCTGGTCATGCATTTTGACGAGCAGCCGGAAACCGCTTTGGACATTGCTCGAGTGCTGGGTAACCCACAGGGCGATATGCACCTGTATGTGTGCGGGCCAGGTGGCTTCATGCAGCATGTGCTCGAGAATGCCAAGGAGCTGGGCTGGCAGGAAGCCAACCTGCACCGCGAGTACTTTGCAGCTGCGCCAGTGGATGCCAGTAACGACGGTAGTTTCTCGGTGCAGGTCAACAGTACCGGTCAAGTGTTCGAGGTGCCGGCCGACCAGACCGTGGTGCAGGTGCTTGAACAGAACGGCATCGAGATCGCGATGTCGTGCGAGCAAGGTATTTGCGGTACCTGCCTGACCCGTGTGCTACAGGGTACGCCCGACCATCGCGACATGTTCCTCACCGAGGAGGAGCAAGCCCTGAACGATCAGTTCACGCCTTGTTGCTCGCGGTCGAAAACGCCGTTGCTGGTGCTGGATATCTGAGCCGGCTCACGAAGTCGGCAGGATGACCTTCATGCCTGGGTCTGGAGCAGTGCCGCCGAAGGTCTCGGCGTAACGAAGGGTGGCATTGGCATGCTCGCGCATGATCGCTTCGGCGCGGGCACCCTGGCGGTTGATCAAGGCATCGAACACCGCATGGTGCTGCATGTGGGCGAAGTTGAAGCGCCGGTATTCGCGGGCCAGGTTATGGCGGTCCACAGCCAGCGCGGTGACCGAAGCGAACGGCAGGTGATCGTTACGCGCCAGTGCTACGGCAATGGCCGGGTTGTGGCTGGCCTCGGTGATCACCTGGTGAAAGCGCATGTTGAGATCGTGGTAGGCCTGCAGGTCTGCTTCGGTCACGAAGCCCTTGTCGAACAGCTGGTCGCCATCAACCAGGCATTGTTGCAAGGCCGCGCAAGCTTGCGCGGACAAGCCACGTTCGGCGGCCTGGCGCGCAGCCAATCCTTCCAGCACGCCTCGCACCTCGACAGCTCCGGCGATCTCATCGGCGCTGACAGAACGCACCTGGAACCCTCGGCCACCAAAGCGTACCAGCAAGCCTTCCTGCTCGAGGGTACGGAACGCAATGCGCACCGGCATGCGTGAGACACCGAACAATTCTGCGGTGGGGACTTCCATCAAGCGCTCGCCGGCCGCCAGCTCGCCCGAGGCGATCATCTTGCGCAACGCGACAAGCACCATTTGACCGGGTTTGCTCATCCAGGCAACTTCCAGAGACATGAGCGGGTATCTTAGCGCAAGCCGAGAGGTTGTTGCTGACCTGTTCGGGCTGACGGGTTGCATGACAGCGCCCCCGCCTCAAGCCATGCGCTTTAGATACAGGAGCGGGTTTGGCCGCAAAGTGGACGACGCGGAGCATGCGACCGGTTTTGTCCCCCACCGCAACCTCAAGGATACGACGCGCTTACAACGTCAGCGGATAGGTGATGATCAACCGTGTCTGATCAAAGTCACCATTGAAGCTACGCCGGTTGGTCGCGTTGTTAAGCCGGATGTTGAGGTCCTTCAATGTCCCGCTCTGGAAGGTGTAGTTGACCTCGGTATCGCGCTCCCACTCCTTGCCATTGCTGCCTGCCGCCGTGGTCGCGTTCTCGCCGTGCCCGTAACGCACCATGGCCAGCAGGCCTGGCACGCCCAACGCGACAAAGTTGTAGTCGTAACGCACTTGCCATGAGCGCTCGTCAGCATTGCTGAAGTTGCCGTTGAACATGTCGTTGCCCAAGGTCCGTCCGCTACTGCCGTACACCGACATCCACTGGCTATCACCACTCACCTTCTGCAGCCCTAGGTACAACGTGTGGCCACTGCGCGCGGCAGACAGCAAGGCGTAGCCTGTACGGCTCTGGATACCGCCGATGCGCGCCTGGCCATCGTCCCGGTCGATGAAGTAACCGAGGTTGGCACCCAGCGTCCAATACCCTACTCGCTGACTATGCAGCAGGTTGAAGTAGCTCTGCTGGTAGATGTCCTCCAGTTGCGAATGCCAGACGCCGATCAGCGTACGCTGCTGGTTGAAACGGTACTCGGCACCGGCGTAGTTGAAACCGTCCGCAGTCACCCCTGGCGCAGCCCAGGCAGAAAGATCCTGCATGTCCGACGAGTTGCGCAGGCTAACCTCACGGTACTGGCCAGCCTGCAAGCTCAGACCTTCGATTTCGCGTGAGTCGAACATTGCGCCGCGGAAGGTCTGCGGCAACAGACGGCCATCGTCGTAGCGCAGCAATGGAATGTCCGGCAGCAGTTCACCTACCTTCAACTCGGTGGCCGAAATGCGCAGCTTCGCCGCCAACCCGGCGCGCCCATAGTCGTCAGCCGCGCGCCCCTCATCATGCACCGGCAGCAGTTCGGAGCCGCTTGTACCGCGGCCACTGTCCAGCTTTGCGCCGAACATGCCGATGCCGTCCAGGCCCAAACCGATCAATCCTGGGGTGTAGCCTGAACTGAACTTGAAGATGAACCCTTGGGCCCATTCTTCAACCTTGCTCTTGGCCGCCCCTGGGTCGCGAAAATCACGGTTGAAATAGTAGTTGCGCAGTGTCAACCCGGCCTTGGCATCCTCGAAGAAGCCCCCTTCCCCGGCCCAGGCCGGCAACCCCAGGCCTAGCGCCAGCGAAACCGCCAGGGCCGAACGGTTCAGTGTACAAGTCGTGTGCATCATTATTATTGTTCTCCGCTTTTCGTAGGCGCAGCCGACCACCCCGTGCCGGCATGGGCACAGGGAGACAAGCTGCATTCAGGTGCCCGACCTGGCCGGGCAGTACTCAGTGGCTCAGTGCATCGCCAGCCAAGCCTGGCGTCGGCCTTGTTCCGCTCCGCAGCAACAGCAGGCAACCTGCGGCCAGCACGAACACGCTGGCGAATACCCCGTACAGGTGCAACGGTTGCCAGCCGCCATCGAGCAGCACACCAGCCACGGTCGGCGACAGGATCGCGCCCATGCGACCGATGCCTATGCCCCAGCCCACACCAGTGGCGCGCACCGAAGCGCCATAGACCACGGGCGACAAGGCATACAACCCGGCCACGCAGCCGTTGGAGAACAGCCCGATCAACAACCCCAATACCAACGCCGCGCTGACCGAGGCGCCATTGGCCACGAACAGCACCAGCAGCGCTGCGGTGATGAGCATGAACAGCGCCAGCACGCGGGTCAGTGGCCAGCGCGAGGCCAGGCCGCCGATCAGCGCCGCACCAAGGATGCCCCCAACGCTCAGCAGTACCCCGCCAGTAATGCCCTGCTCGGCCGAAAGCCCAGCGGCCACCAGCAGCTTCGGCGTCCAACTCATGACGAAGTAGAAGCCGAACATGACCAGGAAGAACAACAACCAGATCACCAGCGTGATGCGGCGCATGACCGGTGTCAGCAGCTGCTTGAAACCGCTGGCTGCGCCCTGCTCCCTTGCCGCCATTGCTGGCAGTTGCACCAGTGTCGGCTGGCCGAGGCGCGCCGCCAGGCGGTTGACCCGCGCCAGGGCATTGGCTGGCCGGCGTGCCAGCAGGAAGTCCAATGACTCCGGCAACCACAACAGCACCAGCGGAATCACCAGGACGGTGACGATGCCGCCGAACAGGAACACCGAGCGCCAGCCCCAGTGCCCCAGTAGCCATACTGCCAGCAAACCGCCCAAGGTCGCGCCCAGCGCATAGCCGGTGGACTGCAGGCTGACCGCCAGGCCACGCCAGCGCTTGCTGGCGTACTCGCTGGCAATCACGTTGCTACTGGCCAGGATGCCGCCGATCCCCAAACCGGTCAGTCCACGCAATGTTGCCAGTTGCAGCGGGCTTTGGCTCAGCGACGAGAGCAACATGCCAATACCGGACAGCGCCAGGCACAACAGGATCAGCGGGCGACGACCAAGGCGATCGGCCCATGGCGCGATGAACAGCGACCCCGCCGCCATGCCGAACAAACCGGCGCTGAGCAGCAACCCCACCTGCGCCCCGTTCAGGCTCCACTCAGCAGACACCGAGGCAGCAGTGAAGGCCATGACCAATACGTCGAAGCCGTCGATCATGTTGAGAATGATGCAGATACCAATGGCCAGGCACTGGAAGCGCCCCATCGGGTCGGCGTCCAGGCGTTGCTTGAGGTTGGAATTCATGGGCTCACCTGCCGGTTCACAGGTGAGAGAAGAGATGCGCACGTGCAGGCAAAGCGCAAGGAACCCTCGCGGTTCCACACCCTTGAAAAGCCATTCATGACTGGGCCCTTTTTGTAATTGTTGTCGCATACGGCCGGAGGTTCCCGGCCGTTGTCAGGCGCTAATCAACCAGATAATGGATCCATAAACAATCATCGTGAACTCAAGAACGTAGGGTTTCGTTTAGCAATACGCCACTACATGCTTGAGATAAGCAAAATAAATCTAGATTTTTCAATGTGTTATTAGCTTAAATAAATCAAGAATTACTGTTCGTTTATCGAACAAACAAATTTTATGGATCCATAAAGGCAAAAAAACCTCCATTAAACCTTCACGGAGGGTCAGCCATGAACAAATCTTCATATAGCCCGCCAGCGCCCTGATCACGGGGCTCACAGCCGATGCCACGCTATCGCCAGATGGCACTCGCCTTGAGGCGGCATAGCGGGTTGCGTAGCATCACCCGCCCATTCGCGCGCCCGCACGGCCAAGGCGACCCCGTAGAAAAGAGCCCCTGATGCCGCAACCCATCCCCCTCAAGGACCACGAAAAGGAAAAGCACCTGGTCAACCGCCGGCTTCTGGCCTGCGCCGCCCTGGTCTTCAGCCTGGTCGCCGTCCTGGTGGGCCGGCTCTATGTGCTGCAGGTGCTGCAACACGACCAGCAGACCGCCGTATCGGAAAACAACCGCGTGCACGTGCTGCCCATCGCCCCCGAGCGCGGGCTGATCTACGACCGCAATGGCGTGGTGCTGGCCGACAACAAGCCCAGCTTCGACCTGACCATGACCCGCGAGCGGGCCGGCGGCGACACGGCCAAGGTGCTCGATACCCTGGCGCAGGTGCTGAGCCTGAGCGACGACGACCGCAAGCAGTTCGACAAGGACCTGCGCCGTGGCCGCAAGCCGTTCGAGCCGGTGACCCTGATGGTCGGCCTGAGCGAAGAGCAGATCGCCCTGGTGGCGGTGAACCAGTTCCGCCTGCCCGGCCTGGAGGTGGAACCGCAGTTCATCCGCGAGTACCCGCTGGCAGAGCATTTCGCCCATTCGGTGGGCTATGTGGGGCGCATCAACGAGAAAGAAGCCAAGGCCCTCGACAGCACCGAATACCGGGGCACCCAGTCGATCGGCAAGACCGGCATCGAGCACTTCTACGAAAGCCAGTTGCACGGTCACGTGGGCTACGAGGAGGTCGAGACCAACGCCCAGGGCCGGGTGATGCGTGTGCTCAACCACAAGGCCCCGACCCCGGGCCAGGACATCGTCCTGACCCTGGACGCGCACCTGCAACTGGCCGCGGAAAAGGCCCTGGGCGACCGCCGTGGCTCGGTGGTGGTACTCGACCCGGCCAATGGCGACGTGCTGGCGATGGTCAGCAACCCCAGCTTCGACCCCAACCTGTTCGTCAAGGGCATCAGCTTCAAACAGTACGCCGCCCTGCGCGACTCCATCGACCGCCCGCTGTTCAACCGCGTGCTGCGCGGCCTGTATGCCCCCGGTTCGACGGTGAAGCCGGAGGTGGCCATCGCCGGCCTCGACAGCGGCGTGATCACCCCGGGCAGCCGGGTGTTCGACCCGGGCTACTACGAGCTGCCCAACTACGACCACAAGTACCGCAACTGGAACCGCAGCGGCGATGGCTGGGTGGATATGTACACCGCCATCATGCGTTCCAACGACACCTACTTCTACGACCTGGCACACAAGCTGGGCATCGACCGCCTGCACGACTACATGGCCGAGTTCGGCCTGGGCCAGAAGGTGTCGCTGGACATGTTCGAGGAGGCGCCCGGGCTGATGCCGTCAGCTGAGTGGAAGCGCGCCACCCGGCGCCAGGCCTGGTTCCCGGGCGAGACGCTGATCCTGGGCATCGGCCAGGGCTACATGCAGGTCACCCCGCTGCAGCTGGCCCAGGCCACCAGCCTGCTGGCGAGCAAGGGCGTGTGGCACCGCCCGCACCTGGCCATGACCGTGGGCGGCGATGCGCCGGTCGACCCCCACCCGATGCCCGATATCGTGCTGCACGACAGGCACGCCTGGGACCAGGTCAACCAGGGCATGCAGATGGTCATGCACGACCCGCGCGGCATCGCCCGCGCGGCCGCGGCCGGTGCGCAGTACCGGATTGCCGGCAAGAGCGGCACCGCGCAGGTGGTGGCGATCAAGCAGGGCGAACGCTACAACCGCGACAAGACCCTGGAGCGGCACCGCGACAACGCCCTGTTCGTCGGCTTTGCCCCGGCTGATCACCCAAGTGTGGTGGTGGCGGTGATGATCGAGAACGGCGAGGCCGGTGGACGGGTGGCGGGGCCGGTGGTGCGGGAGGTGATGGATGCCTATCTGCTGGATGAGCAGGGGCATCTGAAGCCGGAGTATGCGGGCGGGGTAGCGCCTCGCAGCGTGCCGCATACTTGAGAATTTTGGGGCCGCTTCGCAGCCCTTTCGCGACGCAAGGCCGCTCCCACAAGTTCAGTGTTGCGTCACAGGCAGCGCGGCGCTCGATCTCACTGGCGCAGAAAGAATCAAGGCATGCTCTATGCACCACCTCACCCCCCCCCAGCCATGCACTGGGCAGCTATGTGCAGCACCCGTGGGCCTTGTGTCGCGATGGGGCGCGAAACGGTCCCAGCATATTAAAATAAAAATTGGGAATAAGAATATAAAATCTTATTCCTTTTTCATCATTCCGTAATCCTCTATAAATCCCCCAACTGCACAGCCGCCAACACCCGGCCAACTGTCTGCAGCGCAACACCCGATCAACAGGAAACGCCCGCAAGGCAACAGCGCCGCAGGCATCAGAAACGCGCTAACTGTTTGATGTAAAACAATATTAAATTTCGGCACGACGATTGCTCAAGCAAAGTCCCCCGCTCAACCCGAACCGGAGACCTGCCCATGAGCACCCCACTGAACGTCGTCGCCCTGTCCGGCGGTACTTCCCGCCCTTCGCGCACCCTGGCCCTGACCGAGGCAATCCTCGCCGAACTGGCCCAGCACCTGCACATCAAGCCGCACCTGATCGAGCTGGGCGAGATCGCCCGCCCGCTGGGCAGCGCCCTGTGGCGCAGCGAACTGCCCGAGGCCGTCGAACAGCAACTGCGCCTGGTGGAAAAAGCCGACCTGCTGGTGGTGACAACGCCGGTGTACCGCGGCAGCTTCACTGGCCACTTCAAGCACCTGTTCGACCTGATCGGCCAGGACGCACTGGTCGACACACCGGTGCTGCTCGCCGCCACCGGCGGCAGCGAACGCCACGCGCTGGTGCTCGACCACCAGCTGCGCCCACTGTTCAGCTTCCTGCAAGCCCTGACCCTGCCCATCGGTGTGTTCGCCAGCCAGGCAGAAATGGCCGACTACCGGGTATCCAGCGCAGCCCTCGCCGCCCGTATCCGCCTGGCCGCCGAGCGCGCCGTGCCGCTGTTCGGCGCCCATCACGCGCTGCGCAAGAGCGCCTGAGGAGCGGCCATGAATGCACCTGTGAATACGCCCCCGCGCCCTGCCCTGGCCATCGCCCGCGAACTGGCCGGGCAGTTTGCCCAGACCGCCGTCGAGCGCGATGAGCGCGGCGGCACGCCAAAAGCCGAGCGCGACGCCCTGCGTGACAGCGGCCTGCTGTCGCTGGTGATCCCGCAGGCCTTCGGCGGCCAGGGCGCCAGCTGGCACGACACCTTCGCGGTGGTGCGCGAATTCGCCCGGGTCGACAGCTCCATCGCCCACGTATTCGGCTTCCATCACCTGATGCTGGCCACCGTGCGCCTGTTCTCACGCCCGGACCAATGGCAACCGTGGTTCGAGCAGACCGCCCGCAAGCAGTGGTTCTGGGGCAATGCCCTGAACCCGCTGGACACCCGCACCGTGGTCAAGCACTTCGATGGCTGGTGCGAGTTCTCCGGCAAGAAAAGCTTCTGCTCCGGCGCCAGCGACTCGGAAATGCTCATCGCCTCGGCGGTGGACGAACGTGCTGGCGGCAAGCTGCTGATCGCCGCCATCCCCAGTGGCCGTACCGGCATCAGCCTGCACAACGACTGGAACAACATCGGCCAGCGCCAGACCGACAGCGGCAGCGCCACCTTCGAGCGGGTACGGGTGGAGCACAACGAACTGCTGCTCGACCCAGGCCCCTTGAGCACGCCGTTCGCTGCCCTGCGCCCGCTGATTGCCCAGTTGCACTTCGCCAACCTGTTCCTCGGCATTGCCGAGGGGGCGTTCGAGGAGGCCCGCCAGTACACCCTCAAGGAAAGCCGGCCGTGGTTCCGCTCCAGCGCCGCCAGCAGCGCCGAAGACCCCTACGTGCTGCGCCATTACGGCGAGTTCTGGGTCGGCCTGGAAAGCGTGCGCCTGCTGATCGAGCGGGCCGCGCGCCAGCTCGATGCCGCCTGGGCCAAGGAACACGCCCTCACGGCGCAAGAGCGCGGCGACCTGGCCCTGGCCATCGGCACCGCCAAGGTCGCCGCCAGCCGCCATGGTCTGGACATCTGCAACCGGCTGTTCGAGGTCACCGGCGCCCGCGCCACCCATGCCTCACTGCGCTTCGACCGCCACTGGCGCAACCTGCGTACACAAACCCTGCACGACCCGGTGGACTACCGCATCCACGAACTCGGCGAGTGGGCCCTCAACGACAAGCGCCCTGCCCCATCCTTCTATTCCTGAGGATTGCCCATGCAACTGCTGACCCTCCCCCCGTCCCCGACACTGGCCACCTCGATCCGGGCGACCGCACAGGTCTTCGAAGACCCCAGGTCGCAGGCGCTGCTCGCCCACCTGCAACAGGTCGCCCCCAGCGAAGCCAGCGTGCTGATCATCGGCGAAACCGGCACGGGCAAGGAGCTGGTCGCACGCCACATCCACAACCTCAGCGGTCGGCGCAACGGCCCGTTCGTCGCGGTCAACTGCGGGGCGTTCTCCGAGTCGCTGGTCGAGGCGGAGCTGTTCGGCCATGAAAAAGGCGCCTTCACCGGTGCCCTGGCGGCCAAGGCTGGCTGGTTCGAGGAGGCCAACGGCGGCACGTTGTTCCTCGACGAAATCGGCGACCTGCCGTTGCCGATCCAGGTCAAGCTGCTGCGTGTGTTGCAGGAGCGCGAAGTGGTGCGGCTGGGGTCGCGCAAGAGCATCCCGATCAATGTGCGGGTGCTGGCGGCGACCAACGTGCAGCTGGAAAAGGCGATTAACGCCGGGCATTTTCGCGAAGACCTGTACTACCGGCTGAACGTGGTGACCTTGCAGTTGCACCCCTTGCGCGACCGCCCGGGTGACATCCTGCCGCTGGCCCGGCACTTCATCCGCAGCTACAGCGACCGGCTGGGCTACGGGCCGGTGGAGCTGAGCGCCAAGGCCCAGGCCAAGCTGGTGGAATACAGCTGGCCGGGCAACATCCGCGAGCTGGAGAACGTGATCCACCACAGCTTGCTGACCTGCGGCGACGGTACGGTGCAGGCGCAGGACCTGCGCCTGTCCAACCTGCGTATCGAACGGCAGGAGGAAGAGCCGGCGGGCAATGGTGTGGAGGATTTGCTGCAGCGGGCGTTCAGCCGCTTGTACGAGGAGCAGTCTGGCGACCTGTACGAGAAGGTGGAAAATGCCCTGCTGCGGTCGGCGTATCGGTTCTGCCATTACAACCAGGTGCATACCGCACAGTTGCTGGGGTTGTCGCGCAACATCACCCGTACCCGGCTGATTGCGATCGGCGAGTTGGTGGTGAACAAGCGGCGCGGGCAGGAACAGCAGGTGCTGGATAACCGGGTGGTGCGGTTGTCGATCTGATTGCTTGTAAACCTGTGCCGGCCCTTTCGCGGGTAAACCCGCTCCCACAGGGACCGTGCCGAGCTCAAGCTTGGCGCGGTCCCTGTGGGAGCGGGTTTACCCGCGAAGGGGCCGACACAGACACCCAAGTTGCTAGTTCTGATCGCCTCCGCGATCATCCCCAACATCATGGTCAGCCCCATCATCAGCACCATGCCCTACACCGTGGGGCTCGCCCACGTCGTGATTCGCTTCGTGATTCGCCTCATGGTTGGCTTCGTGATCAGCTTCGTGGTTGGCGCCATCATCAGCACCATTGCGCCCGCGGCCATCATGGCCTGGGCCGCCATGGCCACCGCCATCGCCGCTGTGCCCGCTGCCACTACCGCCGTGGCCACCACCCGAGCCACCGCCGCCGCTTCCACCACCTCCGCCATGACCACCGCCACCACCGCTACCACCTCCTCCGCCGCCATGGCCACCCCCACCGCCGCTTCCACCACCACCGCCACCATGGCCACCACCACCACCACCGCTACCATCCTTCGCATACGCGCTGGAGGTACCGCCAATGGAGTCAGGCACCAACACAGCCGAAGCCGACAGCACAGCACCGATAGCCAAAGCCAGCAAGCATTTCCTGAGCATGATGAGCCTCCGCTTGGAGTAGCACAGGGTTGCATGACGCACCCTGTGATTTCCGGCCCCCCCATGGGGCGACCTGCAAACCAGCGCGACCTTCCATCTGCAGCGGTTGAACGAGATCCTTCAGGGCCTGCTGGCCAAATATTTCAGAATGTTTCTTGATTTTTTTGAGCGTAGCCACCCCGCTGCGCTTGTCACCGACCGATCATCAGAATGGTTGGCTCGCCAAAGGCTACTGCACCATGGCCCAGCGAGCCGGATTGGTCAGGAGGCCGCGCGTGGCATCAGCTCATACGGGTGCTTCCACCCTGGCAACCCCTGGATCCGCGCCTTCCATGCCTCAATGTGGGTGAACTGCGCCAACGCAATGCCAGTGTCCTCCGGCATGAACACATACCCCGCCAGCGACAGGTCAGCGATAGTCAGCCGGCCACCGACCATGAACGGCGTCTTCGCCAAGTGCGCGTCGACAATACGGTAGGCCGCCGTGGCACGTTCACGCAGGAACCGGGTCACGTCCGTTTCGCCGGTTTTCTTCAGGCAGAAAAGAAAGCGCAGCGCTGCGTAGTAGCTGGTGAACTTGTGGTTGTCGAACAGCATCCAGCGCCAGATCTCGCGCTTTTCGTCTTCGTCGCGGGGGCCGAACTGCCCGGTTTTTTCTGCGAGGTAGTCAAGGATCAGGGCAGACTGGGTGATGGACTTGCCGGCGTGTTCCAGCACCGGCACCTCGCCCTGCTCGTTCACCTCTTCGCGCCAGGCTTGTTCGCGGGTTTGGCCATTGAAGAAGTCGACGAACACCGGCTGCCAGTCCTGGCCGGTGAGTTCAAGCATGAGCGCGGCCTTGTAGGCGTTTCCGGATTCGGCGAAACAGTGCAGCTTGTAGTCGGGCATGGGCGAGAACCTTCAGTGTCCTTTGAATGATTGGGCCATCAGCCCGAGCAAATCACGCCTGACTCGACATGGTCAATGCCTGTTTCCCGGGACGAACAAGGGAACTACCACCCCACCTGCGCTTTCTTAAACACTGAGTGGTTCAATTACTTGGGCTTCATGCTACTGGAGAACACACCATGCGCCACCTACTCCTCGCCCCTGCGCTGCTGCTCCTGCTGCCTGCCGGTGCTGCCCTGGCTGACGTCGACGCAGGCGACGTCGCAACCTCGGCCGGTGTTTCCGCCTCGCTTTACTCGACCTTCAAGGACGACAAACGGATCATCCCGGCGCGTGACGAACTTTCGGCCTACGTCGCCAGCGGTGGTGCAATCCGTGGCGCCTATGTGGAGTCGGCGCTGGAACAAGCCCGCAAGGACCACCCAGGCCTGCAGGCCAATGATGAAGAGCTGGCCCGGGCCATCCTCTCGCAGGATGACCGCATAGCCGATCATTGATTAAGGTAATCCTGCACCGGCCTCTTCGCGGGTAAACCCGCTCCCACAGGAACCGCACCGACTTCAAACCCAGTGTGGTCCCCTGTAGGAGCGGGTTTACCCGCGAAAGGGCCGGCACAGGCAAAACCTCAACCCCAGCCATCCATGCGCATCGTCGCCCTTACCAACCGCTGCTCTTCCTGCTCGATCTCACGCAAGCTGTCGCGGATCCCGTTGATATGCTCACGCGCCGCGCGCTGCGCCTGCTCGGGCAGTTGCTCCATCACGGCGTGATACAACCGCGCATGCTGGCGGTCGATCTGGCGCTTCTGTGCCGGACGGCAATACAGGTTGTTGACCGAGGCGAACACCGTGCTCAAGGTCAGGTCACTGAGCGATTGCAAGGTATGCACCAGCACCGGGTTGTGCGACGCCTCGCTGATCGCCCGGTGAAAGGCATGGTCGCGGCGGGCATGTTCACGGGCATCGATCGCTTCGGGGGCATCGTGCGCAGCCAGCATTTCTTCATAACGCCGACGAATCAGCAAACGGTCGACCTCGGTGGCCCGCAACGCCGCCAGGCGCGCCGATTCGGCCTCCAGCAACGCCCGTACTTCCAGCAGGTCGAACAGCGTGCGCGGCTGCGAGCTGAACAAGTGCATCAAAGGCGTGGCACCCGCCTGGCCCGTCAGGTCTGCAACGAACGAGCCGCGCCCCTGCTCGGTGTCGATGATGCCGCGCCCGCGCAGGATGCGCAGACCTTCTCGCAGCGCCGAGCGCGAGCAACCCAGCTTGTCCACCAGGCGTCGCTCCGACGGCAGCGCCTGGCCCACCTTCAGCACGCCTTCCACGATCAGCCGCTCGACCCGTTCGGCCACCTGGTCGGCGACCTTGGCCTTGCCTTCAGTACCCACTGCGCACCCTCCTACTGGTAGGACCACTTCGAACACCTGCCTCAATCTAGCCGGGCAAAGCTGTCAATAGCCAGTACCCGTAGCAAAAACTGGTAGGACCAGTTCACCCCGTGCTCGACCCCGGCCGCTGCCACGCGCAGGCTGCAAGGGAGAACGCTTTGCCAACAACAACAAAAACCGTTGCCGAGTGAGCCGATGAATATCCTGTACGACGAACGCGTCGATGGCGCACTGCCCGACATAGACCGGGGCACGCTGCTGCAGGCGCTGCGCGCTGCCCTGCCGGACCTCGAGATCCTGCACCGCGAGGAAGACCTCAAGCCCTATGAATGCGACGGCCTCTCGGCCTACCGCACGGTGCCGCTGCTGGTGGTGCTACCCGAGCGCCTGGAACAGGTGCAGGCGCTGCTCAGGCTCTGCCACCAGCGTGGCGTACCGGTGGTGGCACGCGGTGCCGGTACCGGCCTGTCGGGCGGCGCCCTGCCGCTGGCCAAAGGCATTCTGCTGGTGATGGCGCGCTTCAACCGCATTCTCGAAGTCAACCCGCAGGGCCGCTTCGCCCGTGTGCAGCCTGGCGTGCGCAACCTGGCCATCTCTCAGGCTGCCGCACCCCACGGCCTGTACTATGCGCCGGACCCGTCCTCGCAAATCGCCTGCTCCATCGGCGGTAATGTCGCCGAAAACGCCGGTGGCGTGCATTGCCTGAAGTACGGCCTGACCGTGCACAACCTGCTCAAGGTGGACATCCTCACCGTCGAGGGCGAGCACCTGACCCTCGGCAGCGATGCCCTGGACAGCCCGGGTTTCGACCTGCTGGCGCTGTTCACCGGTTCCGAAGGCATGCTCGGCATCGTCACCGAAGTCACCGTCAAGCTGTTGCCCAAGCCCCAGGTCGCACGGGTGCTGCTGGCCAGTTTCGACAGCGTCGAGGACGCCGGCCGGGCGGTAGCCGAAATCATCGCTGCCGGGATCATCCCCGGCGGCCTTGAGATGATGGACAACCTGGCCATTCGCGCCGCCGAAGACTTCATCCACGCCGGCTACCCGGTGGATGCCGCGGCCATCCTGCTGTGCGAGCTGGATGGCGTCGAGGCCGATGTGCACGACGACTGCGAACGGGTCGCCGCCGTGCTGGCGCAAGCCGGCGCGCGTGATGTACGGCTGGCCTGCGACGAGGCCGAGCGCGTGCGCTTCTGGGCAGGGCGCAAGAACGCCTTCCCGGCGGTGGGGCGCATTTCCCCGGACTACTACTGCATGGACGGCACCATCCCGCGCCGCGAACTACCGCGCGTGCTCAAGGGCATCAGCGAACTGTCCAGCGAATACGGTCTGCGCGTGGCCAACGTATTCCACGCTGGCGATGGCAACATGCACCCGCTGATCCTGTTCGATGCCAACCTGCCCGGCGAGCTGGAACGTGCCGAAGCCATCGGCGGCAAGATCCTCGAACTGTGTGTGGCCGTGGGCGGCAGCATCACCGGCGAGCACGGCGTGGGGCGCGAGAAGATCAACCAGATGTGCGCACAGTTCAACAGCGACGAAATCACCCTGTTCCATGCGGTCAAGGCCGCCTTCGATCCACAGGGCCTGCTCAACCCCGGCAAGAACATCCCCACCCTGCACCGCTGCGCCGAGTTCGGCGCCATGCATGTGCACCATGGGCAACTGCCCTTCCCCGAACTGGAGCGCTTCTGATGAGCATGGACCGCGACATCAGCCAGGCCCTGCTGGAGCAGGTCAACCAGGCGCTGAACCAGGCCACGCCGCTGCGTATCCAGGGCGGCAACAGCAAGGCCATGCTCGGCTGCCCGGTGGACGGCGAGGTGCTGGACACCCGCAGCCACCGGGGCATCGTCAGCTACGACCCGACCGAACTGGTGCTCACCGCCCGCGCCGGCACGCCACTGCGCGAGATCGAGGCGGCGCTACACGAAGCTGGCCAGATGCTGCCTTGCGAACCACCACACCTTGGCCCCGACGCCACCCTGGGTGGCATGGTCGCGGCCGGGCTGTCAGGCCCACGGCGGCCGTGGGCCGGGTCAGTGCGCGACTATGTGTTGGGCACGCGGGTGATCACCGGCCACGGCAAGCTGCTGCGCTTTGGTGGCGAAGTGATGAAGAACGTCGCCGGCTATGACGTGTCGCGGCTGATGGCGGGCAGCTTCGGCTGCCTCGGGTTGCTGACCGAAGTGTCGCTGAAAGTACTGCCCCGCCCACGCCAATGCCTCAGCCTGCGCCTGCCGATGGGCCGCCACCAGGCGCTGGCGGCGCTGGCCGAGTGGGGCCAGCAGCCGCTGCCGATCAGCGCGGCGTGCCATGACGGCGACGCGCTGTACCTGCGCCTGGAAGGCGGAGAAGGCTCGGTGCAGTCGGCGCGCCAACGCCTGGGCGGCGAAGCACTGGACAGCCGCTTCTGGAGCGACCTGCGCGAGCAGCGCCTGGCATTCTTTGCCGACCCCGCGCCGCTGTGGCGCCTGTCCGTGCCCAACGCCACCGGCGACCTGGACCTGCCCGGCCAGCAGCTGATCGACTGGGGTGGAGCCCAGCGCTGGCTCAAGTCCACGGCACCGGCACAGGACATCCGCCGGCAGGTGGCCAAGGTCGGTGGCCATGCCACCTGCCATGCCCCTGGCGCTGCCAGCAGCCCACCGCTGCCCGCTGCGCTAATGCGCTACCACCGTGCGCTCAAGCAGCAACTCGACCCCCAGGGGGTGTTCAACCCTGGCCGCCTGTACCCGGACCTGTGAGGCCAGACCATGCAAACCAACCTGAGTGAAACCGCCCGGCGCCTGGCCCGCGCCGACGAGGCCGAAAGCATCCTGCGCTCCTGCGTGCACTGTGGCTTCTGCACCGCCACGTGCCCCACCTACCAGCTGCTGGGCGATGAACTGGACGGCCCACGCGGGCGCATCTACCTGATCAAGCAGATGCTCGAAGGCGCGCCGATCACCGCCAGCACCCAGTTGCACCTGGATCGCTGCCTGACCTGCCGCAACTGTGAAACCACCTGTCCTTCCGGGGTGAAGTACCACGACCTGCTGGACATCGGCCGCGCCGTGGTCGAACAGCAGGTGCCGCGCCCGCTCGGCCAGCGCCTGCTGCGCCAGGGCCTGCGTGCAGTGGTGCCACGCCCGGCGCTGTTCAAGGCCCTGACCCGCGGCGGCCAGGCCCTGCGCCCGCTGCTGCCGGCCACGCTCAAGCGCAAGCTGCCGGCGCGAGTCACCGCCCCCGGCCAACGCCCCGCGCCGCACCATGCGCGTCGGGTGCTGATGCTCGAAGGCTGCGTGCAACCGGCGCTGTCGCCCAATACCAATGCTGCTGCCGCACGCCTGCTGGATCGCCTGGGCATCAGCGTGGTACCGATCCAGCAGGCCGGCTGCTGTGGCGCGGTGGACTATCACCTCAATGCCCAGGAACAAGGCTTGCAGCGGGCGCGGCGCAATATCGATGCCTGGTGGCCAGCCATCGAGGCAGGCGCCGAGGCTATCGTGCAAACCGCCAGCGGCTGCGGCGCGTTCGTGCGCGACTACGGCCACCTGCTGGAAAAGGACCCACGCTACGCCGCCAAGGCCGCACGGGTCAGCGCCCTGTCCCGCGATCTGGTGGAGGTGCTGCGCGACGAGCCGGTCGAGCAACTGGGGCTGTGCGCCGAACAGCGCCTGGCCTTCCATTGCCCGTGCACCCTGCAGCACGCGCTGAAGCTGGGCGGTGCGGTGGAGGCGTTGCTGACACGCCTGGGCTTCACCTTGACCCCGGTACCGGACGGCCACCTGTGCTGCGGCTCGGCCGGCACCTATTCGCTGACCCAGCCTGAGCTGTCGCTGCAACTGCGTGACAACCGCCTCAACGCCCTGGAAAGCGGCAAACCGCAAGTCATCGCCACCGCCAACATTGGCTGCCAGGCCCACCTCGACGGGGCCGGGCGCACACCAGTGCGACACTGGATCGAAATCGTCGAAGCAGCCTTGAACCCGGAGAACCACCATGCATAGCAAGTCCGTGATCGGCCAGGCCGAAGTCACCCG
The DNA here is from genome assembly GCF_036858055.1 of Pseudomonas sp. SF2. Classification (NCBI taxonomy): domain Bacteria; kingdom Pseudomonadati; phylum Pseudomonadota; class Gammaproteobacteria; order Pseudomonadales; family Pseudomonadaceae; genus Pseudomonas; species Pseudomonas sp. SF2. Next base: position 45,472 of record NZ_JAMBDI010000002.1, read on the forward strand.
CGTGCTGACCGCCGCCCGCCAGGAAGCCCAGGCGCAACAATGGAACGTGACCATTGCCGTGGTCGACGACGGCGGCCACCCGCTGGCCCTGGAGCGCCTGGACGGCTGCGCGCCGGCCAGCGCCTATATCGCGATGGAAAAGGCCCGCACTGCCGCGCTGGGGCGCAAGGAGACGCGGGATTACGAGGAGATGGTCAATGGTGGCCGTACTGCTTTCGTCACGGCACCGCTGCTGACCAGCCTGGAAGGTGGCGTGCCGCTGCGGGTGGATGGGCAGGTGGTAGGGGCGATCGGCGTATCCGGGGTCAAGGCCGAGCAGGATGCCCAAGTGGCCAAGGCCGGGGCGGCTGCCCTCTGAATCCTGTGCCGGCCTCTTCGCGGGTGAACCCGCTCCCACAGGGCTTTCACATGGCCTGAGACCTGTGCAGTACCTGTGGGAGCGGGTTCACCCGCGAAGAGGCCGGCACAGGCAACAACTTTCCAGAAGCCTGAACATAGAGCGAACAGACAATGCCAAACCATCCACTCCAGATCGCCCCCACCCTGCAGCGCTTCATCGAAGACGAAGTGCTCCCCGGCACCGGCATCGAAGCCCACGCCTTCTGGCAAGGCTTCAGCACCCTGGTCCATGACCTCGCCCCGCAAAACCGCGCCCTGCTCGCCGAACGCGAGCGCCTGCAGACCGAACTGGACAACTGGCACCGCCAGCACCCCGGCCCGATCCGTGACATGGCCGCCTACCAGCATTTCCTGCAGGGCATCGGCTACCTCGTGGAGGCACCCGCAAGCGTGCAGGTCAGCACCCGCAACGTAGACCGCGAGATTGCCGTACAGGCCGGCCCGCAACTGGTGGTGCCGCTGAGCAACGCCCGCTACGCCCTGAATGCTGCCAACGCCCGCTGGGGCTCGCTCTACGATGCCCTGTACGGCACCGATGCCATCGCCGAAACCGGTGGCGCCGAACGTGGCCAGGGCTACAACCCGCAACGCGGCGCCAAGGTGATCGCCTATGGCCGACAGTTCCTCGATACCTCTGCCCCGCTCGACGGTGCGTCGCACAACGACGCCAAGGCCTACGCGATCAATCAGGGCATGCTGCAGGTAACCCTGGCCGATGGCCGCCAGGTCGGCCTCAGGCAGCCCGCGCAACTGCGTGGCTACCAAGGTGAGCCGAACACGCCAACAGCGATCCTGTTGCAGCACCACCAACTGCATTTCGAAATCCAGGTCGACCCGGCCAACGCGATCGGCCAGCAGGACCCGGCCGGGGTCAAGGACATCCTCCTGGAAGCCGCGCTCACCACCATCATCGACTGCGAGGACTCGGTAGCTGCCGTGGACGCCGACGACAAGGTCAACGTCTACCGCAACTGGCTGGGCCTGATGAAAGGCGACCTCAGCGAGCAGGTCAGCAAGGGCGGCAAAACCTTCAATCGCACCCTGGCCGAAGACCGCCACTACCGCGGCGCTAACGGCCAGCCACTGACCCTGCCGGGCCGCTCGCTGCTGTTTATCCGCAACGTCGGCCACCTGATGACCAACCCGGCCATCCACGACCGCGATGGCCGGGAAATCCCGGAGGGCATCCTCGATGCCGTGGTCACCAGCCTGATCGGCCTGCATGACCTCAAGCGCCGCGGCAACTCCCGCGAGGGCAGCCTGTATATCGTCAAGCCAAAGATGCACGGGCCGGCCGAAGTGGCCTTTGCCGACCAGTTGTTCAGCCGCGTCGAATCGCTGTTGGGCCTGCCTGCGCATACCCTGAAGATGGGCATCATGGACGAGGAGCGGCGTACCAGCGTCAACCTCAAGGCCTGCATCGCCAGCGCCGCGTCACGTGTGGTGTTCATCAACACCGGCTTCCTCGACCGCACCGGTGACGAGATGCACACGGCCATGGAAGCCGGCGCCATGCTGCGCAAGGGCGACATGAAGGGCAGCGCCTGGATCCAGGCCTACGAGCGCAGCAACGTACTGGTGGGGCTGGCCTGTGGCCTGCGCGGCAAGGCGCAGATCGGCAAGGGCATGTGGGCCATGCCCGACCTGATGGCGGCCATGCTCGAACAGAAAATCGCCCAGCCCAAGGCCGGAGCCAACACAGCCTGGGTGCCCTCACCCACCGCCGCAACACTGCATGCGCTGCACTACCACCAGGTAGATGTGGCGGCCGTGCAGCAAACGCTGGAACAGATTGACCTGAATGCCCAGCGCGCGGAGTTGCTGCATGACCTGCTCAGCGTCCCGGTCAGCCCCGAGCGGCCCTGGAGCGCAGCCGACATCCAGGCCGAACTGGACAACAACTGCCAAGGTATCCTCGGTTACGTGGTGCGCTGGGTCGAGCAAGGGGTCGGCTGCTCCAAGGTGCCGGATATCCATGATGTGGGCCTGATGGAAGACCGCGCGACCCTGCGGATTTCGGCGCAGCACATTGCCAACTGGCTGCACCATGGGGTGGTCGATGCCGACCAGGTCGAGGCGACCTTGCAACGCATGGCCCGCGTGGTCGACCAGCAGAATGCCGGGGACCCGGCGTACCGGCCGATGGCGGCCGGTTTCGAGGCATCGCATGCCTTCCGCGCTGCGCGTGAGCTGGTGTTCAAGGGGCGGCAGCAGCCCAGTGGCTATACCGAACCGTTGCTGCATGGCTGGCGCTTGCGCTTCAAGCAGGATGTCGGGCGCTGATGCTGACAGGGGCCGCTATGCGGCCCGATCGCCAGCAAGCCAGCGCCCACAGGACCACACAGGCTTCAGGCCTGGGGTGATACCTGTGGGAGCCGGCTTGCCGGCGATGAGGCCGGTACCGGTGTAATCAATTTTGCGAATCGACCACCAGCGGCTCGCCAATCGCATAAAAATGCCCACCCGCCACATAGTGCAAACTGCGCCACTGCGGGTCGGCATGCTCGTAGGCCCAGTGGCCATCGCGGAACACCCGGTCATCGGCCCAGGCCGCCACCACCTCGCCAATGAACAGGTCGTAAGTATTCTGGTTGTGCGGCTCGTCGATCACCCGACACATCAACCAGGCCGAACAGCCCTCCACCAACGGCGCCGCATGCCCCTCGACCCGCGCCAGCTGCACACCAATGCTGGCGAGCTTGTCAGGCTGGTCGAACAGGCTGCGGGTACCCACCTGATGGGTCAGTTGCGCCTGCGCCGCGGTTGGCACCTGAATGACGAACCAGCCACTGCCCTCCACCAACTGCCGGGTGCGGGCGCTCTTGTCGAGCACCACGGTCACCTTGGGTGGATCGAAATCCAGCGCACAGGCCCAGGCAGCTGCCATGACATTGTCCACCCCTTCGTGGCTGGCCGACACCAGCACCGTCGGGCCGTGGTTCAGCAGGCGATAGGCCTTTTTCAGGTCGACGGCTTGGAAATGGCTGTTCATGGCAATCCTCGGCAAGGCAGGTAGCGGGCGGCAGATTGTGCCGCAGGCACCGTCCTCTCGCCAGCTTGGGGGGCATCCCGGTCGCTTCAGAAATTTCCTACAAGACGCTCGGAAGCGTCCTAATTGTGGGCCCTGCCCACTGAAAACATGATCGGCACTGGATGACGCAAGGTCGCGATCCAGAGGAGTTTATGCATGCACCCGTACGCCCGCCCCACCGCCGAATTGCGCAGCACCCTGCGCGAACTGCTGGCCCATGACATGAACAACCCGGATGAAGACCCCCACCTGTCGGGGGTGATGTTCTTCTGCGCCACCGATGAACGCTCCCGCCAACTGATCGAGCGTATCGAGTTGCTGGCCAGCGAGGTGTTCTTCGACCCGAACGGGCGGATCATTTCCGAGCATATGAAAGCGGCGGCGGTGGAAGGCGTGCGCATCAAACGCAACCGCAAGGCGCCGGCGGACGAGACGGTGATACGCATTGCGCTGGCGGACAAGGGCTACATCACGGTGAGCACTGCCCGGATCTGAGTTTGCGTTGGCTTTCCGGGGGGGCTTCGCACCCCATCGCGACACAAGGCCGCTCCCACAGGTACAGCGCTGCATTCAAAGTCTGTGATGTTACTGTGGGAGCGGCCTTGTGTCGCGATGGGCCGCAAAGCGGCCCCCTGCCCTTCCCCAGCCAATCCGCTATCCTGAGCAATCCCTTGCTCCGGACCACACCATGGAACTGCACATTCGCCTGGAAGGCCGCAAAGGCCTGGCAGACCAGCTTTACCAGCAACTGCGTGCCGGCATCGACAGCGGCCATCTGGCCGCCGGCACTCAACTGCCGCCAAGCCGCCTGCTGGCAGTGCAGTTGGGCGTATCGCGCAAGACCGTTGCCGAGGCCTATTCCCGGCTGACCTACGACAATCTGCTAAGCGGCGTAGTCGGCCGTGGCACCTTCATCACCCCGCGCCAGCCGCTGCGCAACAGCGAATCAAGCGCCATTCCCCTGGCCGGTGCCGCCTCGCTCGAACGCTGGCAGCAACGCGCCACCGTGCTGAGCCAACGTCAGTTGGAGGCACCCTCGCGCTATGACTTTATCGGCGGGGCGTCGAGCAAGGCGCAGTTCCCGTTCGACCAGTGGCGCAGTTGCCTGAACTATGCCCTGCGCCGCAGCCAGCGTCACCCCGAGCGACAGTTCGCGGCCCAGGGCCTGCCAGAGCTGCGCGAGGCCATCGCCCACCATGTCGCCTACGCCCGCGGCGTGCACTGCAGCGCCGCCGACCTGCTGGTGTGCAACGGCGCCCAGCAGGCACTGGACCTGATCGCCCGGGTGCTGGTCGAGCCAGGTTGCCAGGTGGCCATGGAAGACCCCGGCTACCCGCCGGCGCGGCAACTGTTCCTGGCCCTGGGCGCACGCCTGCAATCGGTACCGGTGGACGATGAAGGCCTGTGCGTGGAGCAGATCGCCGACGGCACCCGGCTGATCTATGTGACGCCCTCGCACCAGTTCCCGCTGGGCATGCCGATGAGCGAGCCACGCCGGCACGCCCTGCTGGCACGGGCCGCCGAGCTGGGTGCACTGATCATCGAAGACGACTACGACTGCGAATTCCGCTACCACGGCCCCGCCGCGGATGCTTTGCAGCGCCTCGACCGCCATGGCCTGGTGGCCTATGTGGGGACCTTTTCCAAGACCTTGCTGCCCGAGCTGCGCCTGGGCTACGCCGTACTACCGCCCGCCGTGTTGAAGGCCGCCTGCGTGGCCAAGCACCTCAGCGACTGGCACAGCCCGACCCTGTTGCAGTGGGCACTGGCGCGGTTTCTCGGCGAAGGCCACCTGAACAAGCACATACGCCGTTGCCACGAGGTCTACAGCGCCCGCCGCGAACGCATCCTCGCGCGCCTGGGCGGTGACCTGGCGCCGTGGTTCAGCGCCATCCCCGCCAGCGCCGGTTTCCACCTCAGCGCGCTGGCCAAACCTGGGGTCGATGTAGAACTGCTGGCCAACCTCGCGCGCAAGGTGGAGGTCGGCCTGTACTCGCTGGCACCGTTCTTCAGCGAAGCGCCAGTACGCCCGGGGCTGTTGCTGGGCTTCGGCGCCATCGAGCTGCTGGACATCGACCCGGCGCTGGACCGGGTGCGCGACACCCTGCAGCGCCTCAGTTGACTGGCGCGGCCTTGCCCCCGACAACCGGGCGGGCAATGGCCGCGGCATAACCGCGTGGGTTGAAGCACGCGGTTACCAGCAGCATCGCCACCACAGTCACGGTCAGCAGCGTCCACGAGGCCTGGAAATCACCGCTCATATCGCGCAACCAGCCGGTGACGTACGGCACGATGCCGGTGATGATGAAGCCGATACCCTGCACGAACGCCGCCAGGCTGCCAGCCTCGGCAGGCGTCTTCAGGTGTTCCAGGGTCAGTGTCAGGCTCTGGCTGAAGCAGGCCCCCAGGCCGAAACCGATCATCGCCACCCACAGCCCCGAGGCCAGTGTTGGTGCCAGCAGCAGGCCGAGGAAACCCACCAGCTGGATCGCCAATGCCAGGCACAGGCCCGGGCGCCGGTCTGCCCAGCGTCGCAGCAACAGTGGCAGGCCCAGTGCACCGGCCACCTGGAAGATGGTCATCAGGCCAACCAGGTCGGCGCCGCCCTGGGCGCTGCCGCCGTGCTCGATGTGATAGGCCGGCAACCAGGCCACCATGCTGGTGTAGCCGCCGTTGATCAAGCCGAAATACAGCGCCAGCAACCAGGCCCGGCGCGTACCGAACCAGTGCCCGCCGGTGGCACCGGCCAGCTTCGGCGCCTCCTGGCGTGGCCGCAGCGCGGCCCAGGCCAGCACCGCCAGTACGGCCGGGATCGCCCACAGGCCCAGGCCGGCCTGCCAGCGGCCGAAGTAGCCACTGATATGCGGCCCGAGCACGGCAGCCAGGCCGCCGCCACTCATCAGTGCTGCCGAATACAGGCCCATCGCTCCCGCCAGGCGCCCGGGGAACCAGCGGTTGACCAGCCCCGGCATCATGCCCTGCACTACCGCCACCCCCAGGCCGGCGACCACCGCACTGGCAATCAGCGCCCAGGCGCTGTCCAGTTGCAGGCGCCACAGGCAGGCCAGAGCGATGGCAGCCAGGCCAGCGAGCATGCCGCCATGTTCGCTGATCCAGCGCCGCAACCAGGGTTGCAGCAAGGGCACCAGGCCCATGCACAGCACCGGCAACGCCGTCAGCAAGGCTGCCTGCTGGTAACCCAGGCCGGTGCTGGCGCGCATGGGTTCGAGCAACGGGCCGATACTGGTCAGGATCGGCCGCAGGTTCAGTGCCAGCAGGATGACCAGCAACAGGTTCAATGCCGCTCTCATTGTGCGTTGGCCTGTTTCCATTCAAGGTACAGACCGGCTTCGCCGCTGGGCTTCAGTGCGCGCAGCGGCAGGCTCTGCTGCTGGGGCGGGCGAGCCATCTGCGCGTATACCGCCGCGGTGGACAAACCGTAGGCTTCGCCCTCGGCGTTGTCGTAGGCAAACCAGGCCCGCTCGATGCCACACAGGTGCATGGCCGCCAGGCACATCGGGCACGGGTGGCCGCTGGCGTAGATTTCGGCGCCGTCCAGGCGCGCCTGGCCCAGGGCATGGCTGGCCTTGCGGATGGCCTGCATCTCGGCGTGGGCGGTCGGGTCCTGGGTGCTGTGGATCTCGTTGACCGCACGCGCCAGCACCTGCCCCTGGTACACGAGCACGGCGCCGAAGGGCCGGCCACCGGCCTGAATATTGGCGCGGGCCAGGTCGAGGGCTTCGCGCATGTAGCGTTCTTCGGACATGAATCGGTCCTCCTGTTGCAAGACCTGGTCATTATCCGGGCTTGGGCGGCCTGGCAGAAATGAAGAGATTGGATGCCTGTCAGTGGCCTCCCAAATGGCCGATTGGCCTCCCGCTTATGCGCGTGATTGGCTATCGGGCGGGCCAACGGGCGACGCTACAGTAGCGCCATCCCTCCCCTCACCCTTTGGAGACAGCCATGCATAACCGTATCGAATGGGCCAAGCACGCCCCCGAAGCCTACAAAGCCATGGTCGGCCTGGAGCAGGCCCTGGCCAAGAGCGGCCTGGAGAATTCCCTGCTGGAGCTGGTGCGCCTGCGGGCTTCGCAGATCAACGGCTGCGCCTATTGCGTCAACCTGCACGCCAACGATGCGCGCAAGGCCGGTGAGACCGAGGCACGCCTGCAGACCTTGTGCGTCTGGCAGGAAACCGCCTACTTCACCCCGCGCGAACGTGCCGCCCTGGCCTGGGTGGAGAGCCTGACCCGGCTGCCCGAGCACGGCGCGCCGCAGGCAGAATATGAGGCCTTGCAGCAACACTTCGAGCCGGCCGAGGTGGCCAACCTGACCTTGGCAATTGCCACCATCAATGCCTGGAACCGTTTCGGGGTCGGGTTTGCCATGGTGCCGGCCTGATCATTGATCGGAGCCTGTGCCGGCCTCTTCGCGGGCTTGCCCGCTCCCACAGGGATCTCACGGAATCTGAAAGTTGCGCCGTACCTGTGGGAGCGGGCAAGCCCGCGAAGAGGCCGGCACAGGCAACATCTCAACGTCCGGCCAATCGCGCCCGGTAGCTCCCGGGGCTCTGCCCGGTCCACTTCTTGAACGCCCGGTGAAACGCACTGGGCTCCTGGAACCCCGTCTGCTCGGCAATCTCGGCAATGCTCAACTCCCCTTCGCGCAACCGCTCGAAGGCCGTTGCCCGGCGCACCTCATCCTTGATCTGCTGGTACGAACGCCCCTCCCGCTCCAGTTGCCGACGGAAGGTACTGGCACTGACCCCCTGCTGCTGCGCCAGCGCCGCCAGCGTCGGCCACTGCCCATAGCGCCGCGCCCGCAGGTGCCGATACACCTCGGCCACCAGCCCGTTCTGGTTGCGAAAGCGAATCACCAGCCCCTGCGGCGCGCTGCGCAGGAAGGTTTTCAGGGCCGCCAGGTCCTGCACCACTGGCAGGCGCAGGTAGGCGCTGTCGAACTCCACTTCGGTGCGCCCGCTGCCCAGGCGCAGGTCCGGCCCCCACAGCAGCAGGTCGTCCTCCTGGGCCGGGCGCGACACCGCCAGCTCGGTGCGGTCGATGGCGATGCGCCGCCCGGCCAGCCAGCACAGCATGCCGATCATCAGCACCAGGTAGGTTTCCTCGGCATACACCCGGGTCAGCGGGTCGGCAATGCTCGACTGCACGCTGATCAACGCCCGCCCGCCGCGCACCGTCAGGCTGCCGCGCAAATCACGCAGGAACAGGCCGAAACCAGCCATGCACTGGCGCAAGGCTTTCTCCAGGTTCGGCTCCAGGATCAGGCCTCGGCAGATCAGGGCGAAGCTGCCCGGCGGCATGCCGTGGCTGTCGAGACGGAAGAACTCGTCGTCCAGGCGCTGGATCAGCGCCAGCCACAGCTGGGCGAAAGCCTTGGCCGGTACACGGGCCTGGGGCTGCTCGAGCAGTTGCGGGTCGATGCCCACCGCACGCAGCTGCGCATCGCGTTCGGCGGGGCAATCGCGCAGGGCATGGAGCATGGCATTGAGGAAGTACACGGCGACCGAATCGCTATCGCGCATGGCGGTTTTCGCTGTCTATGCTGAGTGGCAAAAAGTGCCAGGTTGTTTGAACAGTTCCGGCATAGGCTGCAACAGAGCCTTTGCCTAGACTCGGACCCACTCCGGGATCGCCGGCCATTCTCGCAGAGCCTGGCCCCGTCCCGCCATGCCTTCGCAATCGGAGCCCCTATGAGCAGCGCAGAAATCTACGTCGTCAGTGCCGTCCGTTCAGCCATTGGTGGCTTTGGCGGTTCCCTCAAGGACCTGCCGCTGGCCGACCTGGCCAGCGCGATCACCCGTGCCGCCATCGAGCGCTCGGGCGTGGCCGCCGAGCAAGTCGGCCACCTGGTGATGGGCACGGTGATCCCCACCGAACCGCGCGACGCCTACCTGGCCCGTGTAGCGGCAATGAACGCCGGCATCCCCAAGGAAACCCCGGCATTCAACGTCAACCGCCTGTGCGGCTCGGGCCTGCAGGCCATCGTCTCGGCGGCCCAATGCCTGCTGCTGGGCGACACCGACGTGGCCGTGGCGGCCGGCGCCGAATCCATGAGCCGTGGCCCGTACCTGCTGCCGCAGGCACGCTGGGGCGCACGCATGGGTGACCTGCAAGGCATCGACTACACCGTCGGCGTCCTGCAGGACCCGTTCGAACACTTCCATATGGGCATCACTGCCGAGAACGTTGCGGCCAAGCACGGCATTACCCGCGAAATGCAGGACGAACTGGCCCTGACCAGCCAGCGCCGCGCCGCGCGCGCCATTGCCGAAGGCCGCTTCGCCAGCCAGATCGTCCCGCTGGAACTGAAAACCCGCAAGGGCAGCGTGCAATTCAGCACCGACGAGCATGTGCGTGGCGAGGTGACCGCCGAGCAACTGGCGGGGATGAAGACGGTATTCAAAAAAGACGGCACCGTTACCGCCGGCAACGCCAGTGGCATCAACGACGGCGCTGGCGGCCTGGTACTGGCCAGTGGTGATGCGGTACGCCGCCTGGGCCTGAAGCCGCTGGCACGCCTGGTGGGCTACGCCCATGCCGGCGTCGAGCCTGAACTGATGGGCCTTGGCCCGATCCCGGCCACCCGCAAGGTGCTGGAGAAGACCGGCCTGAAGGTGCAGGACCTGGATGTGATCGAGTCCAACGAAGCTTTCGCCGCCCAGGCCTGCGCCGTGGCCCGCGAACTGGGCTTCGACCCGGAAAAGGTCAACCCCAACGGCTCGGGTATTTCCCTCGGCCACCCGGTGGGTGCCACCGGCGCGATCATCGCCACCAAAGCCATCCATGAGCTGCAACGCATCCAGGGCCGCTATGCCCTGGCCACCATGTGCATCGGCGGTGGCCAAGGCATCGCCGTGGTCTTCGAGCGCGTCTGAGGGAGCCTGACACATGAGCATTGAACAGATTGCCGTGATCGGCGCCGGCACCATGGGCAACGGCATTGCCCAGGTATGTGCGGTGGCCGGCTACCAGGTGCTGCTGGTGGACGTTTCCGACGCAGCGCTGGAGCGCGGCGTGGCCACCTTGAGCAAGAACCTCGAGCGCCAGGTCAGCAAAGGCACCCTCGACGCCGACAAGGCGGCAGCCGCCCGGACCCGCATTCGCACCAGCACCGACTACACCCAGCTGAGCGGCGCGCAGCTGGTGATCGAGGCCGCCACCGAGAACCTGCAGCTCAAGCAGCGCATCCTGCAGCAGGTGGCCGCCAACGTCGCCGCCGACTGCCTGATCGCCACCAACACCTCGTCGCTGTCGGTCACCCAGCTGGCAGCCAGCATCGAGCACCCCGAGCGTTTCATTGGCGTGCACTTCTTCAACCCGGTGCCGATGATGGCGCTGGTCGAGATCATTCGCGGCCTGCAGACCAGCGACAGCACCTACGCCCAGGCGCTGGTGGTGACCGAAAAGGTCGGCAAGACCCCGATAACCGCCGGCAACCGCCCGGGCTTCGTGGTCAACCGCATCCTGGTGCCGATGATCAACGAAGCGATCTTCGTGCGCCAGGAAGGCCTGGCCAGTGCCGAGGACATCGACACCGGCATGCGCCTGGGCTGCAACCAGCCAATCGGCCCGCTGGCCCTGGCCGACCTGATCGGCCTGGACACCCTGCTGGCGATCATGGAGGCCTTCCATGAAGGCTTCAACGACAGCAAGTACCGCCCTGCCCCGTTGCTCAAGGAAATGGTCGCGGCCGGTTGGCTGGGGCGCAAGAGCGGCCGCGGTTTCTTCACCTACTGAGGAGCGAACGCCATGCCCCCGGTCAATGCCGCGATGCGCTGTGCCAACTTTGAAGAGCGACGTGACCGGGCCATGGCGCTGTTTGCCGAAAAGGGCTTTGGCCAGGTCAGCATGCGCGAGCTGGCGGCCCACGTGGGGCTGACCGCGGGCTCGCTGTACCATCACTTCCCCAGCAAGCAGGACTTGTTGTACGACCTGATCGAGGAGTTGTACGAGGAGTTGCAGGCCACCCTGGACCAAGGGCGCCGGGCCATGGCTCGCGGGGCGTCGGCATTGAGCTGCCTGATTGCCGCGCACTGGCAGCTGCATGCCGAGCGGCCCATGCAGTTTCGCCTGGCGGAGCGGGACTTCTGTTGCCTGAACGACGACCAGCAGGCGCGTCTGGCCTTGTTGCGCAAGCGCTATGAGGCAGGGTTGCTGAGGTTGATCGCACCGCAGGCGAAGTTGCAGGGGCAGGCTCTGGTGGCCACGGCGCATGTGGTGGCGACGCTGCTGAACCAGTTGCCGGGGATGTTGAAGGCCTTGCCCGAAGAACAGGGGCTGGGGCTGATGGAAAGCATGCTGGTGGGTGGGCTGGAGCGGACCCTGCGCTAGCCTGTTCCGGCCCTTTCGCGGGTAAACTCGCTCCCACAGGAACTGTGCAGGTCTTTGGATTTGCACAGTTCCTGTGGGAGCGGGTTTACCCGCGAAAGGGCCGGTGCGGGCTAGCGCAGGAGTGCCTGGATCTGCTCGTGCAAGGTATCCAGGTCGAACGGCTTGGCCAGGATCGGTGCCTTGCGGGTGATCGGGCTGCCTGACTCGAGAATCTCCGCCGGGTAGCCGCTGATGAAGATCACCTTCAGGTCCGGCCGCAATTTCACCGCCGGCTCGGCAATCTCCACCCCGGAAATCCCGCCCGGCAAGCGGAAGTCCGTCACCATCAAGTCGAGGTGCGGCTTGCTCGCCAGGATCGCGAACGCCTGCTCGCCATCCTCGGCCACCAGCACGTGGTAGCCCTCGCCTGCCAGGTAATCACGCAGAATCATGCGAATCGCTGGTTCGTCCTCGACGACCAGCACCACATCTTGTGCATCTTCACTCATGTCAACGCCTTGAATACTTACACCTGGCCATCAGACCCCAGGCTCAGGCAGAGGTTGCCCGTGCCTGGTCGTTTTGTTGTTCGTAGGTTGCCAGTGGCAATTGCAAGGTGAAGGTGGCGCCTTTGCCCTCTTCACTCTCGACCAATATGCGCCCGCCGTGGGCCTGGACGATCTGTTCCGATATGTAGAGCCCCAGGCCCAACCCACCACTGGCCCGCTGGGTGGCGACCCGCTCGAACTGCTGGAAGATGCGTTGCTGGTTGGCTGCGCAGATGCCGATGCCATGGTCCTGCACCTGCACGCACGCCAGGCCGTCCTGCTCGAACACCCGCACCTGCACCGGCTTGCGCTCGCCATAACGCAAGGCATTGGACAACAGATTGGCCAGCACCTGCTCGATGCGAAACTCATCCCACTCGCCCTGCAGCGGCTCGCAGCGTTGCAACTCTATATGGGTGCCCAATGCGGTGGCCTGGGCAGCAAAGTTCTCCACCAGGCCACGCACCAACTGGCCCAGGTCGAACGCTTTGGGCCGCAGCGACAGTTTGCCGGTACGGATACGCGACACATCGAGCATGTCTTCGACCAGGCGGATAAGGCTGTTGATCTGCCGCTCGTCGCGCTCGACCATGGCCTGCAGCTTGTCGCCAGTGAAGGCGGCCAAGTTGCCACGCTTCAGGTGCAGCTTGCGCAGCTGGGTTTCCAGGATCAGGCCATTGAGCGGGGTGCGCACCTCGTGGGACACGATCGACATGAAATCATCACGCATGCGCACGGCATGCTCCAGTTCACCCCGCGCCTTTTGCAGCTGGGCCAGCAGCAGTTCCTGCTCCTGGCGGCTGCGTTCGAGGGCCTGCAACTGGCGGTCGAGCACCTTGCGCTGGCGGTACAGGTCGACGAACACCGACACCTTGCTTTTTACCGCCAGGATGTCGAGCGGCTTGTGCAAAAAGTCCACTGCACCGCTTTCATACCCCTTGAACGCGTAGTTCATCTCGCGCCCGGCGGCGGTGACGAACACAATGGGGATGTTGCGGGTCTTTTCCGTGCCGCGCATCAGCTCGGCCAGCTCGAAACCGTTCATGCCCGGCATCTGCACGTCGAGGATGGCCAGGGCGAACTCGTGCTCGAGCAACAGCGACAACGCTGCCTCGGCCGACTGGGCTTGGTGCACCTCACGGCCTTCGCCCTGGATCAGGGCGTCGAGGGCCAGCAGGTTATCTGGCAGGTCGTCGACGATCAGCAGTTTGGCGATGGTGTGGCTTGGCATGCGCTGGGTTCCAGGGCGGCGAGCAACCGCTCGATGCCACTCAGAGTAAGAATATGGTCGGGCTGGTGCAGGGCCAGAGCGGCCTCCGGCATCAGCGCCACCTGTGCGTCACAAGGGTCCTGGACCACAGTCCGGCCCCCATTGTGCTTGATATAGGCCAGGCCTTCGGCACCATCCTCATTGGCACCGGTGAGCAGCATGCCCAGCAGGCCGGCACCGTAGGCATCGGCCGCCGACATGAACAGGTAATCGATCGCCGGCCGGGAAAAATGCACCGGCGGCTCCTGGCTCAGCGACAGGGTCAGGTCACGCTCCACCGACAGGTGGTAACCTGGCCCGGCAACGTATATTTGGCCGGCGAGCAGCGGCTGCTTGTCACGGGCCTCGCACACCGGCCGCTGCAGGCGGCGCTGCAGCACCTCGGCCAGTTGGCTGTGGCGGCCATCCGGCAGGTGCAGCACGCATACCACCGGGATGGTGACGCTGGCCGGCAACGCGCCCAGCACAGTGAGCAGCGCCGTCACGCCGCCCGCCGAGGCGCCGATCACCACCGCGCGCACGCCGTTCATGCTTTGCGGTAGATCCGTTCGGGCTTGACCAGCGGCTCGAAGCGCTCGCTGTAGGCGGAAAAGTCCACCGATTCCTTGCTGCCAAGCACCAGGAAGCCGCGGTGGCACAGGGACTCATGGAACAGGCCCAGGGCTCGGTCCTGCAGTTCCTTGTTGAAGTAGATAAGCACGTTGCGGCACGACACCAGCTGGGTTTCGGAAAACACGCTGTCGGTGGCCAGGCTGTGGTCAGCGAACGTCACATTGTCGCGCAGGGTGCTGTCCATGATGGCATTGCCGTAGGCCGCCGTGTAGTACTCGGCAAAGTCGCGCCGGCCGCCGGCGATGCGATAATTTTCGGCGTACTCGCGCATGTTCTTCATTGAGTAGATGCCCTGCTTGGCCTTGTCCAGCGAATGCGGGTTGATGTCGGTGGCATAGATGATGGTACGTTCCAGCAGACCTTCCTCGCGCAGCAGAATGGCCATTGAATACACCTCCTCGCCCGTGCTGCAGCCGGCAATCCATACCTTGATCGACGGCCAGGTGCGCAGCAGCGGCACCACTTCGTTGCGCAGCGCCACGTAGTGCCCCGGGTCGCGGAACATCTCGCTGACCGGGATCGTCAGGTACTGCAGCAACTGCATGAACATCCCGGGGTCGTGCAGCACCCGCTCCTGCAACGCCGACACCGTCAGGCAGTCGAACTGGCGCAGCGCATGCAGGATCCGGCGCTTGATCGAGGCGCCGGAATAGTTGCGGAAATCGTAGCTGTACTTGAGGTAGATGGCCTCGATCAGCAAGCGGATTTCGATATCGGTGTTACGTTCGCTAGTCAAATTCGCTCCAGTTGCGGCAGCCACACACGGATCAGCGAGAACAAGCGGTCCAGGTCGATCGGCTTGGCCAGGTAATCGTTGGCGCCGGCCTGCAGGCAACGCTGCTGGTCATCCTTCATCGCCTTGGCGGTCACGGCAATGATCGGCAGCTTGCGCCAGCGCGGTTGCTGGCGGATCAACCGGGTGGCCTCGAAGCCGTCCATTTCCGGCATCATCACATCCATCAGCACCAGGTCGATGTCGTCATGCTGCTCCAGGCGCTCGATGGCCTCGCGGCCGTTGCGGCCGATTTCGACGATCGCGCCCTTGTGCTCCAGCGCGCTGGTCAGGGCGAAGATGTTGCGCACGTCATCGTCCACCAGCAGCACCTTGCGGCCTTCGAACACCTTGTCGCGGCTGCGCGCGGTCTTGAGCATGCGCTGGCGTTCGTTGGAAAGTTGCGACTCGACCTTGTGCAGGAACAGCGTCACTTCGTCGAGCAGGCGCTCCGGCGAGCGGGCGCCCTTGATGATGATCGAGCGCGAGTACTTGAGCAGGTCGGCTTCTTCTTCGCGGGTCAGGTTGCGCCCGGTATACACGATCACCGGCGGGAAGGCGCGGATGTCCTCGGCGGTCATGCGCTTGAGCAGTTCGTTGCCGAGCATGTCCGGCAGCTTGAGGTCGATGATCATGCAGTCGTAAATGTTATCGCGCAGCAACGCCAGGGCATCCTGGGCCATGGCCACGGCGGTGATCTCGACATCGTCGTCGCCGATCAGGCGGGCAATGCTCTCGCGCTGCAGGTCGTCGTCCTCCACCAGCAGTATGTGCTTGAGCTTCTGGGTCAGCTTGGCCTCCAGGCGGGCGAACACTTCCTTGAGTTGTTCGCGGCTGGTGGGCTTGACCGCGTAGCCGACAGCGCCCATGTGCATGGCCGCCTCGACCCGGTCTTCCACGGAAATGATATGCACCGGGATGTGCCGGGTGCTGGCCTGCTCCTTCAGGCGTTGCAGCACGGTCAGGCCGGAATGGTCGGGCAGGCGCATGTCCAGCAGGATGGCATCGGGGATGTACTGCGCGGCCAGCTCGAAGCCCTCGTCGGCGCCCTGCGCCACCAGGCAGCTGTAACCCAGCTCGTGGGCCAGGTCGAAGAGGATGCGGGCGAAGTTCGGTTCGTCCTCGATCACCAGGATGCAGCGGTTGCCGAACGGCGCGCGCTCGCGGTCGTCGGCGAACGCTGGTGCCGGGCGTTTCGGCGCCGCGGGCACCGGTGCCTGTGGCGCGGGTGGCAGGCTATCGACCGCCGGGCGCAGGCTGACCGCCTGGATATCCTGCGCCACGCGCTCATAGCGCTCCGGCAGGATCAGGCTGAACACGCTGCCCTGGCCGGGGCTGCTGTCGACGCTGATCTGCCCGCCCAGCAGGTGCGCCAGGTCGCGGGAAATGGACAGGCCCAGGCCGGTGCCGCCATAACGGCGGTTGCTGGTGCCATCGACCTGGTGGAAGGCGCCGAAGATCGCCTGCTGCTGGTCGGCGGCGATGCCAATACCGGTATCGCGTACGGCAAAGACGATGCCGGTGCCGGGCTGATAACCGATGTTCAGGCTGACCTGGCCGCGCTCGGTGAACTTGATGGCGTTGGACAGCAGGTTCTTGAGGATCTGCTCCAGGCGCTGGCGGTCGGTGAACAGTGTGGCCGGCACTTGCGCCTCGGTAGTCACCTCGAAGGCCAGGCCCTTTTGCCCGGCCAACGGCTCGAACAGGCCGCGCAGGCCTTCAACCAAGCGCTCCACCTGGGTGCTTTCGGGGCGCACTTCGAGCTTGCCGGCCTCCACCTTGGCGATATCGAGAATGTCATTGATCAGGCTGAGCAGGTCGTTGCCGGCCGAGTAGATGGATTCGGCGAACTTGACCTGCTCGTCGCTGAGATTGCCCTCGCCGTTCTCCGCCAGCAGTTTGGCCAGGATCAGCGAGCTGTTCAGCGGTGTGCGCAACTCGTGGGACATGTTGGCGAGGAACTCGGACTTGTACTTGCTCGAACGCTGCAGTTCCTCGGCGCGTGCCTGCAGCTCGTCCTGGGCCTGGAGCAGTTCGTCGTTCTTGCGGTCCAGCGCCTCGGTGCGCTCGCACAGCTGCTCGTTGGTCTGCTCCAGCTCCGCCTGCTGGGTTTCCAGGTGAGCCTGGGACTCCTTCAGCACGCGGGATTGTTCCTCCAGTTCTTCGTTGGCGGTTTTCAGTTCTTCCTGCTGCACTTGCAGCTCTTCGTTCAGTTGCTGGGTCTCGGCCAGCACTTCCTGCAGGCGCTGCCGGTAGCGAGCGCTTTCGATGGAGATGCCAAGGTTGCCAGCGACCCGTTGCAGCAGTTCCTCGTCACGCGCCTGCAACGGCCGCAGGAAGCCCAGCTCCAGCACGCCGTTGACCTGCCCGTCGTTGCTCGCTGGCATCAGCAGGGCACTGCGCGGCAGGCCGCGGCCCAGGCCGGAGCTGAGGTGGAAATAGTCTTCGGGCAAGTCTTCCAGGCGCAGCACGCGCGCTTCGCGCACGGCCTGGGCCAGCAGGCCCTCGTGATCGCCCAGCACCTGCTCGCGGGCCTGTTCCTGCGCATCAAGGCCATAGCTGGCCATACGCACCAGGCGGCCATGCTCGTCGCGTACGTACATGGCGCCCACCACACAGCCCAGGTAACTGGCGAAGAAACGCAGGATGTTGTCACCGAGCATGGGCAGGGTCAGTTGGCCCAGCACCTGCTCGGCCAGTTGGGTCTGCCCGTTGCGCAGCCAGGCCTGGTGCTCCAGGCGCTCGGCCGAGCGCTGCTGGGCCTTGAGGTTTTCGTCATAGGTAGCCGACAACGCCAGCAGGTCGCGCCGCCCGAGGTAGGCCAGCAAGGCGCTGAGGCCGACGATGAACAGCACGAAGGACGATATGACCGTGATGGTTACATTGCTGACCTTCTGGTTACGTGCCATACGCAGCTGTTGTTCGCTGCCGATCAGGCTGTCGAACTCCTTGCGGATCTCATCGGTCAGGCGCTTGCCGCGGCCACTGCCGATCGAGGCGCGGTAGTCCCCCTGGCCGCGGCGCTGGGCGATCATCTCGTTGGCGAAGGCGTTCCAGGCCTGTTGCAGGGCAATCAGCCGGTCGATGCGTTCGACCTGTTGCGGGTTGTCCTCGACCATGCCGCGCAGGCTCTGCAGGCTGCCGAGGATGCGCGGCCTGGCCACTTCGTAGGGGTCGAGGAAACGCTCCTCGCCGGTGAGAAGGAAGCCACGCATGCCGGTCTCCATGTCGATCGACAGCTTGACCGTTTCGTTGGCATTGCCGATCACCTGGTCGGTGTGCTCGACCCACTGCATGGCCGAAAGCAGGTAGTTGATCACCGCGACAAAGGCCACGGCCCCCAGCAGGCCCACCCCCAGGGGTAGGCCGACGTTGCGGCTCAACAACTTGCGGAAGCTTCGCTGGTCCATCAAGGCTGCTTGCATCATGTGAGAACGCCCGAGCTAGAAAAGTCCATTAAAAGGTGTGGCGGATCAGTCGTTGTCGTCATCTGCCACTGTGTCGTCCCTGTTAAGCGAGTCTAACCAGCTTTGCCGGGTCTGGCAGGGCATTTAGCCAGTATTTGAAGGCGGCGTGCGCCAATCGTTCCATCTGATTGCCGGGCCCGGTATTCTCGGGAACTTCTGCTGCCGTCCGGTGCACAGATTAAAGACATACATTTTTTGCACAGGATCCTGACCATGCACCTTCTGGTAGTCGAAGACGACGACATCGTACGCATGTTGATGGTCGAAGTGCTCGACGAGCTGGGCTACGCGGTCATCGAGGCGGAGCATGCCAGCGCGGCGCTGCGCATTCTCGAGGACCCGGGCCAGGAGCTGGCGCTGATGATGACCGATGTGGGGCTGCCGGACATGCGCGGCGAAGAGTTGGCAGCCAAGGCGCGCGAACTGCGGCCGCTGTTGCCGGTACTGTTCGCCAGTGGCTATGCCGACAGCGTCGACGTGCCGGAGGGCATGCACCTGATCGGCAAGCCGTTCGGTATCGACCAGTTGCGGGAGAAAGTGCAGGCCATTCTGGGTAACCCTTGAGAACTGCGGCGCCTGCTTCGCGGGCTTGCCTGCTCCCACAGGGTCACCACAGGTGCTGAGTGCAGATGTAGCTGACTACAGCTCCCTGCGCAACAGGTAGGTATCCATGATCCACCCCCTGCGCGCCCGCTCCCGCTCACGCACTTCCAGTATCTGCGCCTTCACCGCCTGCAACGGCCCGGCAATCAGCACCTCATCCTCGGTCCCCAGGTACGCGCCCCAGTAGATCATCAGCGCCGGGTCATCGAGCCGGGCAAACGCGCACTGCCCATCTAGCATCACCAGCACATTGTCGATCTGCCCCTGCCCGGCCAGGCGCCGCCCTGGCAACACGGTCAACGGCTCACCGATACGGTTGAGCGGCACCTGATGACGCGCCGCCAACGCCTGCACGCTGCTGATGCCCGGAATTACCTGCAACCGCAGCGCCACACCGCGCTCACGGACCAAGTCAAGAATGCGCAGTGTGCTGTCGTACAGCGTCGGCTCGCCCCACAGTAGAAAGGCACCGGTTTCCCCAACGCCAATCTCCTGCTCGATCAGCTGGGCATACAGCGCCGAACGCTGCCGATGCCAGTCCTGCACCGCGCCCAGGTAGTCATCCGCCTGGCCATCGCGTGCAGGGTCGGCCACCTGCACCAGGCGGTAGCCGCCCTCGGGGCGGTAGCGTTGCAGGATGGCCTTGCGCAGGCGCACCAGCTCGTTCTTGTCGCTGCCTTTGCAGAGCACGAAGAACACACTGGCCTGACGCAGCGCATCGACCGCCTCATAGGTGACCTGGCGCGGGTCACCCGGGCCGATGCCGATCAACAACAGGTCTTTCATTGCCCAGCCCTTTGTGGGAACCAGCAGCCATTGTCAGGTGGCTGCCGGTATTTGGCAAAGCGACCCGTTAGAAGATGGAGAAGTTGTAGCTGACAATGACCCGCGTCTCGTCCATGTCACGCGCCCACTTTTCATAGTTGCTGCGGTAAGTGGAATTGCGCAGGCGCACGCTGACGTCCTTGAATGTGCCACTTTGCACCTGGTACTTGAACTCGGTGTCGCGTTCCCACTCTTTGCCTTCGGCCGTGCTGCCTGGCACCTTGATATTGTCACCGTTGATGTAACGGGTGAAGAAGGTCAGGCCGGGCACACCCAAGGCCTTGAAGTCATAGTCATAACGCACCTGCCAGGAGCGTTCCTGGGCGGCGGCAAAGTCGTTGACCTGGGCATAGTTGACCAGGTACGGGTTGGTGCCATCCAGGTAGGGCATGGCACTGTCGCCATACATGCGCTGCCAGCCGGCACTGAGTTTGTGGCCACCCAGGCTGTAGCCGAGCATGCCGCTGAACGCGCGATGGTCGATTTCGCCGGCGCGGGCATTGCCGATGTCATCACTCTTGATCAAGCGCAGGTCGGCCGACAGGCTACCCAATGCCAACGGCTGGCTGGCCACCAGGCCGAGGAAGTGCTGGCGGTAGATGTTCTCCAGCTTGGCCACCTGGTACTGGGCACTGAACCGCTCGTTGAAACGGTAATCGACACCGGCCAGGTCAAAATGGTCAGCCTCGATATCGCAGGCATAGCGCTTGTTCTTGCAATGCACGCGAATGTCCTGGCGGTCGGTGGAATCCCGTGCGGTGTACTTGTCCAGACGGGCCAGGGTGAACTTCAGGTCGCGCACTTCTTCGGAGGTGAGCATGGCGCCATGGAACATGGTTGGCAGCAGGCGGCCATCGTTGTACTTGAGCAACGGCACATCCGGCATCATCGAACCGTACTTGAGCACGGTATTGGAAACCTTGACCTTGGCCGCCAGGCCCATCTTCGCGTACTGGTCCGCCGAGTGCCGCAGGTCGTGACCGGAAGACGGCAACAGGCCGCTGTTACTGTCAGCCGGGCTGGAGTCAAGTTTGAAGCCGAACATGCCCAGCGCATCCACGCCAAAACCTACCGGCCCCTGGGTATAACCCGACTGCACATTGAGGATGAAGCCTTGTGCCCATTCTTCGCGTTTGGACGCACCCTGGCTGGAACTGCTGTGGCCGTCACGAAAATCCCGGTTGAAATAGACATTGCGTGCTTCGACCTTGGCACTGCTGTCTTCAAGAAAACCGGCGGCCTGGGCATTGACGCCGGCACACAACAGGAACAGGCCGGCAACACGACGCCCGGGGGCGAGGGGAAAAGGGGCAAACATGCGAGAAAACATCCAGAATCAAGGCGGGTAAACAACCTGTGGCACGTGCTGGCCACGGTACTGCGAGGGGACCGAACAATAGCCGGCCATCATCTGATGATGATCGCGCAAAGGCTCTGGCACGAGCCATTGGACCATGGTCTAGGCGCGCAACCAGGAAACCGCGAAAAAACAGGGAAATACCGCACGCGAAACTAGGAAAGTTCCCGGCTTACTTACAAAAAGTTTGCAGTTTACCCAGTACCCACGAATGACTACACTCGATATCAGCGAACAGCGGAACCCACCCGCGTGGCCGGCGTTTTATTCTTCTTCAATGTTCGTCACGCCTTGCCACGATCGACGTACAGGAGTGATTACAGTGTCCAGACTTGCAGAGTTTCGTGCTGCCGAAAAAGCGCTCCAGGAACAGATGGCGCAACTGGAAGCGTTGAAAAAGGATGCCGGCCTCAAACGCGAAATCGAATTCGAGCAGAAACTAGTCGGCCTGATGAAAAGCTATGACAAGAGCCTGCGCGATATCATCGCCATCCTCGACCCGAAGGCCGTGGCCCGGGTTTCCAGTGCAGCACCCAAGCAACAGCGCCGCCCGCGCGTGGTGAAGGTTTACACCAACCCGCACACCGGCGAGCGGATCGAGACCAAAGGCGGCAACCACCGCGGCCTCAAGGCCTGGAAGGAACAGTACGGAGCCGCCACGGTAGAAAGCTGGGTACGCTGATGAAACGTCCACACGCACTTCACACTTTTTTCACAAGGGCTGGCTCAGTATCGAGACAGCTAAAGGACTAGCGACCCCATCACGCGCCCGCACATGCGGGCCTCTAATTCCGGCGCCCTGCCTCGTGCAGGGCGCTTTCATTTGCGCAATCGGCGCACTGCCGTATCATGGCCAGCCTGTCTGTTTTGCCGGCGCCCTGCGCCCGGCCCCGTCTCAGGAGTTCCCATGAGCCTGCACGATCTGCAAACCCTGCCTGGCGTCACCGCACAACCGGATGCCGCCACCGCCCAGTTCGTCTTCAACCACACCATGCTGCGGGTCAAGGACATCGAGAAGTCCCTGGACTTCTATACCCGCGTGCTGGGCTTCCGCCTGGTGGACAAGCGCGACTTCCCCGAAGCTGCCTTCAGCCTGTACTTCCTGGCCCTGGTCGACCCTGCGCAGATCCCTGCCGATGACGGCGAACGCCACCAGTGGATGAAGTCGATCCCCGGCGTGCTGGAACTGACCCACAACCACGGCACCGAAAACGATGCCGAGTTCGCCTACCATAATGGCAACACCGACCCGCGCGGCTTCGGCCACATCTGCGTCTCGGTACCGGACGTACGCGCCGCCTGCGCGCGCTTCGAGGCACTGGACGTGCCCTTCCAGAAACGCCTGCAGGACGGGCGCATGAACTACCTGGCCTTCATCAAGGACCCGGACGGTTACTGGATCGAAGTCATCCAGCCGACCGAGCTCAAAGGCTAAGCGTTTATCGCGATTCGCTCGTCGGGCCGGGAACTCCCGGCCCCTTGCTGTGGTATATGAAGGTAACTGCTTCACATGCCACAGCGAGGTAAGGACGATGCAATCTCTTCACTGTGAATACCGCAAGCACACCATCACCGCCAGCGTGATGCCCCACCCCGACTCCCCCCTGCCCTATGCCGCCGGGTGCCTGATCACCGACCCCGACGGACACACCAGCAAGCGCATGTCGATGCCGATGAAGTTCTTCTCCGACCTTGAGAATGCGCAGCATGTGTCGCTGGCCCATGGTCGGGCGCTGGTCGACCAGCAGCTGGATGAAGGGCACAAGGTGTTCTGACCTTGTTAATCCCTGTGCCGACCTCTTCGCGGGCTTGCCCGCTCCCACAGGAACCCCACAGGGCCTGAAATCTGTGCAGTACCTGTGGGAGCGGGCAAGCCCGCGAAAGGGCCGGTACAGGAGTAATCAGATATCTCGGGCGTACGCCACCGCCGCCTTCACCTGCGCCTGGGTCGGCCGCACCCCGGTGTACAGCACGAACTGCTCCAGCGCCTGCAGCGCAATCACCTCCAGCCCGGTGATCACCGGTTTGCCCAACGCCAGCGCCCGTCTGATCAACGGTGTGCTCTCCGGCATCGCCACCACATCGAACACCCGCTCCGCCGCAGCGATGGCGTTCTCGGAAAATGCCAGCGCCTCGGCCTCCGGCCCGCCCGCCATGCCGATCGGCGTCACGTTGACCAACATGGGTGGGCACAGGTCCCCCAGCTCCGGCACCCAGCGATAACCGCACATATCCGCGAGCTGCCGCCCGGCCTGCTCATTACGCGCAACGATGATGCCTTCGGCGAACCCGGCATCGCGCAAGGCACTGGCCACGGCCTTGGCCATGCCGCCACTGCCGCGCAAGGCAAACGCCGTTGTCGGGTCGACCTGGTGCTGTTCCAGCAACTGGCGCACGGCCAGGTAATCGGTGTTGTAGGCCTTGAGGTGGCCATTGGTATTGACCAGGGTATTGACCGACTCGATGGCCGCCGCCGACGGATCGATCTCGTCGACCAGGGCCATGCAGGCTTCCTTGTACGGCATCGACACCCCGCAACCACGGATCCCCAAAGCGCGGATACCCGCCACCGCCGCCGGCAGGTCATCGGTGCGCATGGCCTTGTAGTAGAAGTCCAGGCCCAACTGCTGGTACAGGTGGTTATGGAACCGCACACCGAAGGTGCCAGGACGGCCCGCCAGGGAGATGCACAGCACGGTATCTCTGCTGGGAGTTGTCGACATAACCTGCTCCTTTGTCATAACTGAAACGTTTGTGCAGCGTAACAGAGGCAACCACTGGTCGTCCCTTACACAACCTTTACCGTTCCCCTGTGCTCAGCTGACAGAGAGTGGAGTCATAGTAATAGGACCCCACACTTGGGGTGTTCTTGCGAGGGTTGCTTCATGAACCGTCACATTCCCGGAATCGCCCTGCTGGTCGGTGCCCTGGCCATCAGCGGGTCCGCTGTCGCCCACGGCGGCCATGGTCATGGCCATGGTGGTTGGTATGGCCCGGGCCCGCTGCTGGGTGCGGCCGTGGTTGGTGCCGTGTTCGGGGCGACGGTTTATGGCGGGCGCGACCGTACCGTGTACGTCGAGCGCCAGCCAGTCTATTACGCACCACCGCCGGTGTACGTGCAACCACCGCCACCACCGGTGTACTACCAGCCGTACTACGTGCCGGCGCCACCGCCCCCGGGCTACCGCACCTACTATGGCCCGCCTCCGGTGTATTACGGCCCGCCGCGCTGGTAAATGTTGATGGAACCAATGACCACTATCGAGGAAGTTAATTTCAAACCGCCCCGGCTGCTGCGTAAGGTAGGGCCATGTTTACAGGAGGTCCACATGGCCACTATCCAGATCATGTCCGTTGTCGGCAGTGCCGTCCCCACCTCACTGCGTGAGCAGGGCCTGCTGGCTTGCTGGTACCTGGTGCGCAACGGCGAAGCCGTAAGCGGCCCGATGCCGACCCTGGCCTCGGCCCAGGCCCTGGTCGAACAGTTGCAACCAGGCACCCTGGTCGCCTGACCCGTATTTGTTGTGCGTTGCTCCCTACGCCCTTCTGGCCCGCCTACCTGGCGGGTCTTTTTTTTGCTTGCCGAGAGTTCTGTGGCGCCTGTGAGATCGAGCGCGCCCAGCAACACGGTGCCTGTTCCGCCCAGCCAGGTGACGGTGCCTGGGCCGAGGTCAGTAGGATCCATGAAAACCTCATTACGGATGGTGATGTCGTAAGCGCTTCCCTTGTCCGCACAATGGATTTAGCTTGCGACTAATATCACGACAAGATAAATTTAGCTTTTCGCACATTTAGCAGTAAGCTAAACACTGGCATGCTTCGCCTCATGGACATCTATGAAATTCGCAAGCACAACCTGGTCAAGCTGATCGGCAACCAGAGAAAGGGATCCTGCGCAGAGCGCTGGGGGATGGCGCCTGCGCACCTGAGCCAGATCCTTTCGGACAAGACAGCGAAGAACCTGGGCGATGACGTGGCCCGCAGAATCGAGGGCATCGAAGGCTTGCCGCGGGGTTGGTTCGATGCAATGGCAGCGGGCGACTTGGCGCAGGCGCCAGTCGAGCCTGGCGACAGCAAGCTTTCCGCTGCCGACCTGGTCAAGCAGATGCTTGCCAGAAGCGGCAAAGGCATCCCCGAAGAAACC
This sequence comes from Pseudomonas sp. SF2, assembly GCF_036858055.1. Classification (NCBI taxonomy): domain Bacteria; kingdom Pseudomonadati; phylum Pseudomonadota; class Gammaproteobacteria; order Pseudomonadales; family Pseudomonadaceae; genus Pseudomonas; species Pseudomonas sp. SF2. The sequence continues at coordinate 70,830 of NZ_JAMBDI010000002.1, forward strand.
CGGCAAAGGCTATTGGCCGCCGCCGATGAGCCGGCAGACTCGACGCTGCTAAAGGCTGAACCTGTTCGGCCAGGCCTTGTGGGCGACGAAGTGTGGATTGCCCACTATGACGTCCGGGCGGCCATGGGCGGCGGGCAGATCCCCCACGACTACCCCGAGATGTTCAAGGATGTTCGCGTCAGCCCAAGCCACCTGCGCGAGCTGGGCGTGGAGTTCAGCGAGCACCACCACCTGAAGATGGTGACCGGCTGGGGCCAGTCGATGGAACCGACCATCAAGCACCGCGACCCACTGATCGTGGACGTCAGCATCCGCGAGTTCGTCGGCGATGGAATCTACTTCTTCTCCTGGGGTGATCACATCTACATCAAGCGGCTGCAGATCGCTGACGAGGACCACTTCGAGATGATTTCCGACAACTCGCGGCACAAGGACCGCATGATTCGTCGGGAAGAGACCTACATCCAGGCCAGGGTGCTGCTGGTGTGGAATGCGCACCTTGTGTAAAGCGAAACCCATCACGACGACGTAAGCCGCTCACTCACCCAATTGGGCCGTCTTGTGGCCTTTGGCGGGCAAGCCCGGTCCTCATGCACATGACTCATTGAATCAGCAGGCCCCCCCTGTGGGAGCGGCTTTAGCCGCGAACACCGGCGTAGCCGATGCCATGCACCGCGTTGGATTCTTCGCGGCTGAAGCCGCTCCCACAGGGTACGCGGACCGTTCTCTGCTTGAGGCTTGCACCGTACCTGTTGGAGCGAGCTTTTTCCGATACTCAGAAAGGTGCCGCCTTCTCAATCTGCTGTTCGCTGTCCTGCTCGACGACAAAGTCGTCGCGTTCCTCCACGCTGCTGCGCTCCCAGCGCACCGTCACACTCTCGTCGTCGTTGAAGGTCAGCGCCAGCTCGGGCGTCTCGGCCAGCAGGCCCATCACCTCCTCCCACTCGGTATCACCGTCGGTATCCAGACGATGCACTGTCACCCAGCGCTGCGTCTGTGCGAGCGGGTGGTTGATCATCGCTGACACCCGCAAGCTCAGCCGCTCTATTCCGGTCATTTCCTGGCGCTGATGGGGCGTCGAATTCACGTGCTTAGACATATTCTTATCCTGAAGGCTGTATATTCGTACAGTATTCAAGGAAAGCTTATCCCACCGCCAAATCAAGCGTAAAGCCCCGCTGCGGAAAATTTTCGCCAACAGGTAATTTGTCGCCAAGCGAAATGAATTTAGCCCACAGCTATTGACCGACATTTAGCGAAGGGCTAAATTCCACTTCGACAGCCGCCACCGTGCTGCTGCAGCACAAACCGCCATTTTTATTCAGGAGCCTTACATGAGCGTAAATATCAGCAACCTCACCCTCGCCGTTCCTGTAGCCGAGTCGTCGATCAGCCCCGTAGCGATCGAACTCACCGGCACTGAAGCAATTGCTCAATACCCGAGCTATGTGACAGTGCTCAGCGATGGTTCGATTCAGTTGTTTGCCCCCACCAAAGGCGCTTCGAGCAAAAGCACTCACAGGACCCGTTGCGAGTGGTCAGAACCGGAATACTGGACCCTGAACAGCGCCCAGGATCACTGGAACCGCCAGACAATGACGCTGACCAAAGTCAACTGGGCGCAGAAGGTGGTCATCGCGCAGATGCACGTCTTCGGAGACGACAGCCCGCCCGTGAAGGTGTTCTGGAAGAAAGGCGAAATCACCCTGGGGTTTCGGCGGACCTACAACCAGACTGACCCGATAAACTCGACGGTGCTGAAGGGTGTCCCGCTGGGGGCAAAGTTCGAGGTGAGCATCCACGCTACCTCGGCAGGCGTGGTCACCGTTACGGCCAAGTGCAACGGGGTGACCGGTTCGTCCGGCGATCTACGGTTCGACAGCACCTGGGCTTCGCGGCTATTCGAGTTCCACGGCGGGGTCTACAACCAGGTGGACTACACCGATACGACGCCCGCCGATGACGGCTCGATCTGCATCATCAGCGACCTTGCGCTGATCCATGCCTGAGCCGAGGAAGCCGGCAAGACATCCCGATGCCCTGTATCCAAAGCGCAGGCCGCATCGGGATAGCGGTGAATTGCTTCACCTGATGGCTGCGTTTTTTCTTGAATCAGGTGCCGCTTGGCGGTGAGCCGCCGCCAGGTGCTGCATACAAGCTACGTTCAATGTTCGGGCGGGTTCTCGATGGCCTTGGCACCGTGCACATACATGTCGCTCCAGCGATCCATGCCACCGGGCCAGCATTGGCCCAGAAGAGGATGCACCCATGGCGACAATCGACACTCGGTCGCTTGCACAAAGATTCCAGAATCACAGCTTGCAATCCGGGCTCTTGATGATGGGTTAAATTCAGATGTTCCTGGAAATGCCCAGCCTGTAGCCGGGCATTTCCATGGAGGCATGATTCAGCTGCGTTTCGGTGTAGATTGCATGCCTCATGCCTTTGCAGTGCGCTCGCTTGCCCATGAGTTCTTCGGCTTGAGTGCTGATGTTCCGCTCACGCCAGCGGGAATCTGTTCGATATTGCCACCGCCACGAATGAACAGCTCAATTTGCTCGCTCAAGCGCTGATGTGCACGCTGCGTTTCTGGAGAAAAGGTCGGGTGCATGGTTGTTACCTCGGTCCAGGGCCAGGAAAAAGGCCCGAATCCCACTATACACGCTTTGGAAATTTTCCTTCGAAATGCTCGCCTGATCCCGTAATTTGAAAGCACGTTTCGACCTTACTTTCACGGGCAGATAGCAGTCCCCCGGACCAACCGGCTGATGCTTTCGAGGGATACCAGGCCGGCGCCGTCACGCGTCCGAACAGACTGTTCGGGCCTGTTGATCAGGGGTGGGCACTTTTGCCGCGTCGTGGATGCGTGCCGACGGCATCAAAACTATGAAGACCCGGGCATGACAGAACGGTTACATCATCAAGCCGATCGACTGGTGCGCGCCCCCGAGACACCGGTACGCGCTACCCGCCTCTTCCGCGAACTTTCGACGATATCAGGGGTAGTGCTTCACAAAAATTATCTCGGGGTCGCCCTCATCCAGATTCTCGACATAACCGCTCTCTATGAAGCCGAACTTTCCGAGCAGTTTTTTCATCGGTTCATTGGAGGCATTTGTCGACGTGAACAATTTTGCGGCCCCGCACTGGGATTGCAGGGTGCGGAGGATGGCAGAACCGACGCCATGACGGCGCTGCGAGTCCCTCACCATGATGAGGGGGATGAATGCGTGTCCAAAGAACGAAACACCATACCCCAGCACCATCGACGCATCGCGAGCTTCCGCGGCGATCCAGCATTGGCCGGCAGTGACAGCCTGCGCAATGAACGCTCGGCGCATTGGTTCTCGCTTGGCGATTGAATCCAGATCGACCAACCTGCCGATATCGCTGTTCGAGGCAAGCCGTACAGTTAACTGTGACGTCATTGTTATACCGTGAAATGGGCCTGATTTCGCAGTGTAATCGTTCTGATCAGCACGATGTCACCTGCCTCCATCAGTCACCAGCAACATGGGCACCAGGATGACAATCTTGCCTTTGGCAAACACCTCCAGAAGCCCTTCAGCCTTGGCACGCGGCTTTATGAAAGAACGCTGTGTCGAACGCTTCAACAACCGGCATCGCGATGCGCAACCGAGCAAGCCCCTCCTTGCTGAGTGATAGCAGGTTCGCGCGGTGATCTTGAGGGTCTATCCGTTTCTCGACAAGCCCATCTTTTTCCAAGCGAGATACGATCTGCGAGATGTGCATACGGTCCATGCCGGTGAATCTCGCGATACCCTGTTGAGTAATCTGCTCACTATTGCGCGTCAACCAACCGCACACAGCCAGAATCGCGAACTGTGGCTGAGTGAGCCCCAGTGGATTCAACAGCGCATTGAGCTGTCGCTGCCAATCCAGGAATTCGCGCCAGAGTCGGAACCCCGGGCTGCTGCTCGGCCCTGAGTAGGCAGATCCACTCCACTTTTCATCAGTATCCAGATGGCCTGCACTCATGGTGCGCTCACTCGGGCTTCGCTGGCACGCTTGAGACCTAGCATCGTGTTAGGCAACGAAGCCTGAATCGACCTGCCAACCAAATATCGAAACAAAAAGCTCAGAGGGCCTTTGAAACGGCTGCGGTGCGCCCATCGGGATCTTCGATCAAGGCGACCTGATCGCCCAGCTCAGCCAGCCAGGCTTGCGGTAGCCCCCGACTTGCCAGTACTCCCTAAGAATTCTCCGTTCAAGCGCCCGTACTGCCTTGATCGGAGATGCCGGGGCAAGAATAATGCGACCGCCAATCGGGTGAGTTGAACACCCTGCACAGGCAGGCCCCTTGATACGGCTGCCTGCACTCCAGGAAGGAATCCTTACATGTCATACCGGCTTGCAATTTTCGACTTTGACGGCACACTCGCAGACTCCTTTCCATTCTTCGTTTCCGTATTCAATCAAATTGCTGACAAGCACTCCTTCAACCGGATCCAACCAGAAGAGCTGGACTCTCTACGCAAGCAGGGGGCTCGGGAGATCATGTCTCATATCGGAATGCCTCGCTGGAAGCTACCTCTAGTGGCGCGAACTTTTATGGGGCTGATGAAGAAGCATCGAGGCTCAATCCAGCTGTTTGAGGATATCGCCAATACGTTGAGCCATCTTGATGAGAAGGGATTGATACTCGCAGTAGTGTCTTCCAACTCCAGAGAGAATGTCACGCAGGTTCTGGGTTCCAGCTGTCGACATATCCAGGCCTTCGAGTGCGGGGCTTCCATTTTCGGTAAGGCATCGCGCTTGCGCCGGGTCATGCGAAAATTTTGCGTGGCAAAAGAAGAGGTTATCTATATAGGCGATCAACCTACGGATGGTGAAGCAGCATCAACTGCCGGCATCGCCTTCGGCGCGGTTGCGTGGGGATACGGGACATATGAAGCATTTCAAAACCTTCAATCCCATGCGTGGTTCGCCGATGTAAACGAACTACGGCGACTGGCAGGTAGCCATGACCATCTGGACTCCTCCCCAAGTTAGTTAACTGCTCGCGTTGATATTGCTGACGTCGGTCCATGATTAACTGTTGCCTCACGTCGACCACCAACACCAAACCCGTTGAAAACGGAGCGTGCGGGGACAAGCCCTACGGCAAGCATCATCATCCCAGGGTTTTGGTGTCATTGCGCAGGACGGAGTACAGCCGGGACGCGACCAGCAGAGGCCGAGCAGCTTGCTGTACTTGAATACGACGTTGCCAAGTGGCGGGCAAATTTTTCGTCCCAGAGAATCAGGAAGCAGCTGAACCCAACCATAATGAGTATTCCATGCCGCGTGGAGAATCTCGCCGCTTCTGTGCCAGGCTTCTCCCTATTGGCTACTTCGTACTTGGCTGCTTGTGAATCTCCAGACGCTGTGCATCCCTGGCAAACCATACACCAACCGCAATCACCATCAGGCATATGAACACAACGTCCCATGCTCTGTGCTCAATGGCCGCCAAGATCGCGAAAAACTGCAGGGCGCCAGCCCACCATAAAAACGGTCTGATTTTCGCGTAGCGCATAGCTCACCTCATCACAGCCAACTACTCAGATTTTAGTCGACTTCGACGAGGTCCCCCATGCCCACAGAGACCCGCCCCAGCAGATGAAACCAGATCTTTACTGCATCCTTTTCAATTGCAGGCACACAAAGGCAACGATGTGCCCAATGGCAGGCATGAATCCAGCCGTCATTGCAGGCTTGGTCGGGCACTCTGTAGTGGTCTACTAACCCCGGGCACCTTCTTAGGCGAAAATGGTCGCCACACAGAGGTGTTCGATGAGCAGACAACGACGTACTTTCACCCCCGAATTCAAGCGCGAGGCAGCCGGCCTGGTGCTCGACCAGGGCTATAGCCTTACTGAAGCCGCCCGGTCGCTCGACTTGGTTGAATCGGCGCTTCGCCGCTCGGTGAATCAACTCCAGTCAGAACGGGGCGGTGCTACGCCAGCGAGCAAGGCGCTGCCCCCCGAGCAGCAGAAGATCCAAGAGTTGGCGCTGGATATGGCGTAAGAGCACCGTGGGCGGCCGCAGAATGTGCTGTTTCATAGTGACCAGGGTAGCCAGTATGGCAGCCGAGTTTTTCGTCAGCGGTTGTGGCGTTACCGCTTCAGGCAGAGCATGAGCCGCAGAGGTAATTGCCTGGACAATGCGCCCATGGAACGTTTGTTCCGCAGCCTGAAAACGGAGTGGGTGCCGAGTGTGGGCTACATGAGTGCTGCGCAGGCACAGCAGGACATTGGCAGGTTTCTGATGCAGCGCTACAACTGGGAGCGACCGCATCAGTTCAACGGTGGATTACCGCCGGCGATGGCCGAGGAAAAACTCAATCCGGTGCCCGGGATGAGTTGACCACTACAAAAACGGTCAGGCGCGGCCTGCTTTCGCCCCATACATGCCAATTGCGGGCAAAAAAGTAAAACATTCTTAATCGTTGATTAATCAAAAGCTTGAGCTTCGCCCCGGTAAGATTCCGCGCCTTTACTAGTGGAGAAAGCTCCGATGCTTCGAATGCTGTTCTGTGCCACCCTCTTAACCACCTCATTCGTCTGCTCGGCTGCTGACGTTGTACAAGGTGGTGAGGAAACGCTGACCGTTCTTAGCTCCGGCGGTATCATGGGCGCTATCCGGGAAGTGGCGCCAGCTTATGAGAAGACATACGGCGTGAAGCTGGAAGTTCTAGCCGCGCCTTCGATGGGGGAAACCCCACAGGCCGTCCCGAATAGGCTCGCCCGCGGTGAGCAGGCGGATGTAGTTCTGATGGTAGGTTCGGCGCTCGACAACCTGGTCGCCAGCGGTCTAGCCGATAAGACCAGCCGAATTGATCTCGGAAAGTCTTTCATTGCCATGGCCGTTCGCAAAGGCGAATCGAAGCCGGACATAGGCACCATGCAGGCCTTGCGCACAGTGCTGCAAAACAGCAGCTCTGTCGCGTACTCCGACAGCGCAAGCGGCGTCTATCTTTCCAAGACCCTGTTCCCTCGCCTGCAGCTCGGTGACCAGTTCGTGGCCAAGGCTCACATGATACCTGCCGAGCCTGTCGGCGCGGTGATCGCTCGCGGCGAAGCACAGATCGGCTTCCAACAGCTCAGTGAGCTTAAGCCAGTAAAGGGGATCGACATCGTTGGTCTGATCCCGGCTGAAGCGCAGAAAATGACGATGTATTCTGGCGCTGTCGTCACCAAGAGCCAGCATCATGCCGCAGCCCAGGCGCTCCTCGACTATCTGGCATCGCCACAAGCCGACGCAGCGATCAAAGATAGTGGCTTGACGCCGCTACCTCATGCAGCAAGCTGACTGCGAGCACCGACATCGAAACTGGGGCTCGGCAAAACACGAAGATCTTGCCGCAGTCTTCGCTTTGCGAGCGTCTGCAATGGGTCGAAAGCGGCCGCTCGCAGAGGCCAATCGAGCCGCCCAACAGGTGCGGCCCAGGCGTAGGTCTGCTCAATGGTTTTCAAGACCGCGTGATAAACCTCCACTCCATGTTGCCTGCAAGGCAAAATCGATTCCAAAACAACGACGAAACGGCACGGCTACAGGCCGCATACTGCAAGGGTCGCCATTTCAATTTTGGAATTGATTTTCGCACTCCTCCGGCGCTCTGCCGACCTACTCCCACACCCTCCAAGATTCGGCAAGCGCCCACAACCTGGCCGTCTCGACGATCTCCAGCATGTCGACCACGTCCTCATCATCAACCTCTCGACGCCGGCGCGCAGCGTAGGCCATTTCACTGAGCACGGCCGGGCGTCCATCGGGATCCTCGCGCAGGGCAGCCTGGTCATCCAGTTCGGACACCCAGGGCTGTGGCAGTCCTGCCATCATTCCTTCCTACACCACCACGATTGCACGTACAGCACGCCGTCGATCTCTTCGATCCCGTTTATGTTGATGCCGAGCAGGGCCCCGCATGTTGGAAGGTAGGGGCAGAATCGAGGCATATACGACACGGGTAGCCAGTCAACGCCTGCAAAGCCGATTCAGCAAAACAACCGCTCCTGGTAGAGATCTTCCTATCATCTGGGCGCTATGTAGCTATCAGAATTGTCTGATTAAACCTCCAGCCATTCCGGGGGTAACTTGGTGCACTCACTTACCGGGCATGCACCATGCAAGATACAAGGCAAACTTATGACCAAGCAAGCAAGCAAGCAAGC
>NZ_JAMBDI010000002.1:79088-84137 GCF_036858055.1 Pseudomonas sp. SF2
AAGCAAGCAAGCAAGCAAGCATTATAATGGCTGGAATATAGTTATATCAAGTATATTCTTTACTATTTCTGCGTGCGCTTCATCATCTCATCACACTTTAAACAAACCATCTAGCGAGGCAGAGAGCCCCCGTTTAAACGAGGTTTATCATCGCTTAACGACCGAGCACCCCGAGTTCAACTGGAAATTCGTTGAGGGGCTCAGCAATGATTAAACCTATCACATCACTGGCAGCTTGTATTTTTATCGCTGCACCTTCGCTCTCGTTTGCAGCTTGCAAGTTTTACGACGGACATTCACAAAAACAGATAAATATAAGTATACCTTCCACGCTTTCCATCCCCAGAGACGCAGCAGTCAACACCGTGATTTACGAATCCCCGGCTATGACCTTTAATGGCGACGCATCGTACGAATGCTCGACCACATTCACGAACGGGATTAAAAACAACGCGGGCGCGGATTCAACGTCAACTTATTTCCCAATAGGTAATACGGGGCTTTCGTGGCAGTGGATTTATCAGGGAAATGCATATATCGGATTTGGCGGTGGAACACCTCGACAACCTGGCGGATACGGATTCAATACCACTACAAACGCCCTACGCATAGTTAAAACGGGAGAAATCTCACCAGGCGCAACCATACCAGCCGGAGTCCTAGGGTATATACAAATAGAATCGGCAAGCGTAAGACCTTTAGCAATGGCAACTGATAATAGCTCAGCCATTACACTTCAGTCGTGCGAAACTCCAAACATCGCCGTTACAATGGGCGAATACAACCTAAGCATATTTTCAAAAAATGGAAACTCCACTCCACCAAAAGCGTTCAATATACAATTGAATAACTGCCCGAGTGGAATCCAGAAAGTGAGCTATAGCTTATCTGCCACGTCAGGCTCCCCGGCGGTGGACAGTGCACTCGGCATTATCGAATTAAACAAAAGCTCGACAGCGAAAGGTATAGCACTGCAATTACTTGACCGCAATCAGGCCCCCATACAACTCGACAAAACTTATGTCTTCAACGAATACTCCACAGGCGGAGGAAACTTCTCGATACCCTTGAACGCCAAGTATATCCGTACCTTACCGACTGGTAATAATGGCCAATATGATGAAGGGATGGGTGCTGGCTCCGCCAACAGCGAAGTGACCTTCATTATGAATTATCTGTGACTACTGCCTGGAACGTGGCGGCTTTCCGATAGCTGTGAACGCCTGTGGACGTCGTACCCACGTTCATATTGCTGACCAGCTATCGAGGTGGGCCCTACTGTCACCAGCTCCCGCTCTAGCATCAGCCCGTGCTAGCAGCTTGAAGATGGCGACGCGTATCGCTGTTTGGTCTCAATACAGCTGTGGTTCAGCCATAAGCGCAGCCTAGTGCAGCGGAGCCAGATCCTTCCCCCGCGCCTTGGCGACAGCGCGCGACTGCCAGTCGGAGACCGCTTGGAATAGCGACTCGGCCAATAGCCGCAGGCGCTCGATTTCTTCAGGCGGCGCGCCACGGTCCTGGGCCTAGTGGTACTCCCGCGTGGCGTCGACGGCCTTCTGAATCAGCGGCTCGCCTGCTTCGATCAACCCTGTACAGCTGCGCTTTTCCACTTCCCTGCTCCGTGCCAGCCAGCAGGCTCGTCGCCACACATCACCGTACCCGAGACCTCCGGCAAACACTTCAACCAGGCGGTCGAAGCGAAGGGCTTTAGGCATCGCCCCCAGTACAACTGCCGACATACTTATGCCACGATGTGCCTCATGTCAGGGATGAACCCGGCTTTCATTGCAGGGCAGCTTGAGCACTCGGTTCAGGTACTCCTTTCCACCTACGCGAAATGGCTGAATTCGGCTAACGACTGGACCAAACTGGCGAAGCTGGAAGCGAACGTAATTGGTACAGGATTAAATTTCGTTCACGTTGCGCCCTTTGGATATAAGGCATTCGACAGGCGTTCAGCCATACTCCAGAATGCAGCGGTTTTTAGGGGGAAAACCCTTGCACAGCCAACGACATACCAACTTTTAGTGAGCCTCAACGTGAAAACATCCCTGTCCATCCTCAGCCTGCTGCTGTTGCTCACAGGTACTGCGACCCTTCCGTCGACCGCTGCTGCACAACCCCCGGCCCAGGTTCAACGCGACCCGTCCAAGCTGCACCTTGCCTCTGGCAGCGCCCTGCTGATCGACCTGAACACTAACCAGGAGCTGTATTCGAGCCACGCCGACCGCGTGGTGCCGATTGCCTCGGTGACCAAACTGATGACGGCGATGGTAGTGCTGGATGCCAAGCAGCCCATGGATGAGATGCTCACCATGACCATTGCCAACAACCCGGAAATGAAAGGCGTGTATTCGCGTGTGCGCCTGGGCAGCCAGCTCGACCGCCGCGAAACATTGCTGATTACCCTGATGTCTTCGGAAAACCGTGCGGCCAACACCTTGGCCAACCATTACCCCGGCGGCTACCCGGCGTTCATCAAGGCAATGAATGCCAAGGCCCGCAGCCTGGGCATGGCGCATACCCGCTACGTCGAGCCGACCGGCCTGTCGACGCAGAACGTATCCAGCGCCCGCGACCTGGCCAAGCTGCTTATGGCCTCGCGCAAGTACCCGATGCTGAGTGAACTGTCGACCACCCGCGAGAAGACCGTGGCCTTCCGCAAGCCCAACTACACCCTGGGCTTCCGCAACACCGACCACCTGGTGAACAAGAGCAACTGGGACATCAAGCTGACCAAGACCGGCTTCACCAATGAAGCCGGGCACTGCCTGGTGCTGCTGACCCGCATGGACAACCGCCCGGTGGCCATGGTCATTCTCGATGCCTTTGGCAAGTACACCCACTTCGCCGATGCCAGCCGCATGCGCCAGTGGCTGGAAACCGGTGCCGCCAAGCCGGCACCGGCGGTGGCCATGCAGTACAAGGCGGAGCGGCAGAACAAGGGGCGCCTGGCGGCCGAGTGAGCTGAGCCAGAAATGATAGGGCCCTGAACGGGCCCTATCGCAGCCCCAAGGTTTCAAGCCGTGGCGCTGATCATCCCGCCCGCACTGCTGCCGCCCTCTTGCTGCAACAGCTCCAGCAACTGCGCCGTGGCCGCCATGATCTGCCCGTTGATGGTGGCAATGCTCGCCTGCTTGGCCCCCACTGCAGCCGCCTTGGCAGCCTCGTCCATCTTGCTGTTCTGCAACGCAGCCAACTGCTTCTGCTCCTCGGCCAGTTGCTTCTGCAGATCCTTGATCAGTTGACGCAGCTCGGTAACCGCCTGCGAGTCGCCACTGTCTTCACTGTCGGTGGATTGCGCCTGGCTACCCGCTGAGACCTTCATGCTGTCACTGCTGATACTCAACGGGCCCAGTGCCTCACCGGCCTGTTTTGCCTGTTCGCGTTCAGTAGCTGCGTTCGCGCTCAGCGTCTGCGCTGAGACGCCATTGATCATCAGGTTGCTTGCCGTAATTCCGCTCATGTCGATTCCCTGCCAGAAAGATCGGTCCTTGCCGTAACCCCCCCTATCGGCCGCCTCACGCAGTTCTTTAGCCCGCTTAAATTCCCCCTCGTCTGGCTCGTTCCAACTCATGTACTTGCGCAGGAGCCGGAGCCCCGGCGGGCGTCCAAATTCGACCATTCAGGGAATCGCAGCCATGAGCCAGCCCTCACAGCAGGAAACCATCAAAGATCTGATCGGCGTGGGCTTCGGCCCTTCCAACCTGGCCCTGGCCATCGCCCTGGAAGAACTCGCCGAGTCCCAGGGCCATGCCCTCGACGCGCTGTTCATCGACAAACAGCAGGACTACCGCTGGCACGGCGAAACCCTGGCCACCCAGAGCGAGTTGCAGATCTCGTTCCTCAAGGACCTGGTGTCGCTGCGTAACCCCACCAGCCCCTACAGCTTCGTCAACTACCTGCACCAGAAGCAGCGCCTGGCCGACTTCATCAACCTCGGCACCTTCTACCCCTGCCGCCTCGAGTACAACGACTACCTGCGCTGGGCCGCCGAGCACTTCGCCACCCAGGCGGTATATGGCGAGGAGGTGCTGCGCATCGAGCCGGAAGTGCACGCGGGTCGGGTCGAGCACTTGCGCCTGGTCTCGCGCGACGCACAAGGCCGCGAATACAGCCGCCGCACCCGTTCGGTGGTGGTCGGCAGCGGCGGCACGCCGAAAATCCCGGAAAAGTTCGGCGCCTTCAAGGACGACCCGCGGGTATTCCATCACTCCCAGTACCTGAGCAGCCTGAACAAGCTGCCGTGCACCGCCGGCAAGCCGATGCGCATTGCCGTGATCGGTTCCGGCCAGAGTGCCGCCGAGGCGTTCATCGACCTCAATGATAGCTATCCGTCGGTCAAGGTCGACATGATTCTGCGCGGTTCGGCCCTCAAGCCTGCCGACGACAGCCCGTTCGTCAACGAGATCTTCTCGCCGGACTACACCGACCTGGTCTACAACGAACCGGCCGACCAGCGCAGCAAGCTCCTGGGCGAATACCACAACACCAACTATTCGGTGGTCGACCTCAACCTGATCGAACGCATCTACGGCATCCTCTACCGGCAGAAGGTCGCCCACCAGTACCGCCACAACGTGCTGTGCCGGCGCCAGGTCGAAGCCGTGGTGGCCACTCGCGAAGGCCTGGAACTGACCTTGCGCGACCTCGCCACCGGCCAGCAGCAAACCCACCGCTACGACGCAGTGATCCTCGCCACCGGCTACGAACGCCGCTCGCACCGTGATCTGCTGGCGCCCCTGGCCGGCTACCTGGACGATTTCAACGTCGACCGAAACTACCGCGTGCTGGCCAGTCCCGACCTGCAGGCCTCGGTGTACCTGCAGGGTTTCTGCGAGAACAGCCACGGCCTGAGCGACACCTTGCTCTCGGTGCTGCCGGCACGCGCCGCAGAAATTGGCCGCGCGCTGTACCAGGACCTGGGGCAGTTGCACGGCAAGCCGCAACCGGCAGTGGCCCTGACCCGCGCCTGATCCCTCCTGCCTCATGCCTTCCAGGCCGCCCTTGGCCTGAATCGATTGGGGCCGCTTTGCGGCCCATCGCCGG
>NZ_JAMBDI010000020.1:0-7358 GCF_036858055.1 Pseudomonas sp. SF2
TGCATCGGCATAGCGGCAGGCGGGCATATCGCCGGTGCGTGGCACGATGGCATAGCGCACCGGCAGGATGGGGATGCGTGCGCTACAGGCCGGGCCGGAGGTGGCGCTGCTGACGGAGGCGTCGTTCATGGGAGCTCCTTGCTCAGTGTCAAACTTTCTTGCCCACGAAATAAAAATGGCCTGCTTGATTGCTGGTCAGCCTGTTGTTATCTATTTCATGGGGATATATTGAAGCGTTATTGACGTATATCCCGCGGGTGTGCCGTACCCTGGTTTTCTTGATGGGCTGTATGTTGTAGGAAAGTTCTTGTTTTGGGTTGCCACGGATAGGGCGTGTCAAGTTTCAATGACAAGACAATGCCTCGACTGCCGTTTTGAGTCGAGGTCGAAAGTGTAAGAGTATATTTGGGTGAGTCGGATGTTGCTCAAGTGCTCCTCATGAAGGAGAAGCAGTGCGGATATATTTGTAAGAAAGGTCTTACTTTATAATTTGTCTATAAATATTTAGTTCTTGCACTTGGCCATCACCACCTGGCAAGTCTTCGGTGTGCCCCCTGACCGGCTTGCATAACGCACGCAGTTGTTCAGCGATTTCTGCCGGGCAATGCTCAGGGTATTGCCCCACGCGAGGCCGCCTTCGCCGGTGGTGGGGACCGCCTTGGCGAAGCAGTTGGAGCCTGTTGCGGGAGTCGCGTAGCGGGCCTTGCTGGTCTTGCTGGAGCAGCCGGCGGTGAGTGCCAGGCTGAAGGCGAGCAGGGTGGTCAGCGCCCAAGGTGTGTATGGGCGATTCGGTTTGTTGCTCATATGCTCTCCTTACTGAGGGGCGGGACGCTGTGATCGCAAGCAAGGTGCTGTCCACACTGTGGGAGCGGGTTTGTCGAGGCGGCGCACCGCCGCGAACACCGGCAAAGTCGGTGCCATTCACTGCGCAGGATATTGCATTCAAGCGAAGCGGTGAACGCTTGCATTGCACCAGATGCAGCGCAAGGCCTTGCACCACAGCAAGGCCTTGCGCCTTGGGGCAGGGGATCAGAACCGGTAGCTGAAGCTGGCTTCCAGCGTGCGCGGTGCACCCGGGGTGATCAGGTCCACCGAACCGTGCGCGGAGGCATAGTAGTCGCGGTCGAACACGTTCTTCAGGCGCAGCGCGGCGTCCCATTGCGGCACGCTGTACAGCAGCGCGGTGTCGAAGGTGGTGTAGCCCGGCATCACCACCACATTGTCGAGTGCGGTGTAGCGCTCGTCGACGTAGTTGGCGCCGGCAGCCACGCGCCATTCCGGGGTCAAGGTACGCACCAGCCAGACGTTGGCGCTGTTACGCGGTGTCAGGGTAGGGGTCTGGCCTTCGTTAGCCACGCCGTTGGTCTTGCTGTTGGACTTGGTGATCTCGGCATCCAGATAGGCATAGCCAGCGTAGATCTGCCACTTGTCGGTGAGCTGCCCGCTGACGGTGGCTTCGAAACCGTCGGTGCGTTGTTCGCCGGCCAGCACGGTCAGGTTGGGGTTGGCCGGGTCGGCCGTCTTCATGTTGGTGCGCTCGAGGCGGAATACCGCTGCGGTCACCGACAGGCGGCTGTCGAGCAGGTCCCACTTGGCGCCGAGTTCGTAGTTGGTGGTTTCTTCCGGCTCCAGGTGCTGGTTGGTCGGACTGACCGCGAACACCTCGCCCGAAGGCTGGTAGCTGCGGCTGACCGAGACATAGTAGGACTGGATGTTATCCGGCTGGTAGACCAGGCCGGCACGTGGGCTCCAGGTCTTGTCGGTACGGTCGAGGTCGACGTTCTGCGCGCGGTCGTCGTCGTACTCCTGGCCAAAGATGTCATAACGCACACCGACCAAGGCCTTCCAGTGCTCATTCAGTTCGATCATGTCCTGCACATACAGGCCGGTGGTCTGCTGGAAGTTGGTGCCCTTGGACGACAGGTTGGCGCCGTGCTCCGGCACCGGCACCAGGGCGTCGCGGAACACCGGCACCTGGGCAACGTTGTTCTGGCTCAGCACCCGCTGGTGCTTGTCCTGGAAGCCTACTTCCACGCCATACAGCAAGTTGTGCTGCATTCCGGCAAGCTGCGCCTGTTGCTTGAGTTCGGTCTGGTTGAACACACCGTACTCGTCTCGGGCCACGTTGCCACGGTTGAGCTTGACCAGCAGTTCGCCGTTGGGCGCGGTGACGAAGCGCGTCGGGCTGCTGTCGGCCAGGGTGTTGTTGCGGTCCAGGTCGTAGCGGTAATACCGGCTGGTGTTGGTCAGGGTGAAGTCGTCATTGATGCGGTAGTCCAGGCTTGCGGTCAGCGAGAACACTTCGCTGCGGGCGTAGTCCTGATCGGCATCGCCGGAGCCGAAGCGCTTGTCGCGATCCACATCCACCGGGCGGTTGCCCAGCGCCGGGATGCCGAAGTCGATCAGGCGCTTGTCGTACAGGTAGGTGGCGCCCAGGTTCAGTTCCAGGTCGTCGGAGAGGCGGAAGTAGGCCGACGGCGCGATGGCCTTGCGGTCGATGTAGCCATCGTCGCGGAAGGTGTCGCTGTCTTCGAAGGCACCGGTCACGCGGTAGGCCTGGTTGCTTTGCGGGTCTGCCCAGCCGGTGTCGAACTGGGTGCGGCGCTTGCCTTCGCTGTCGAAGCTCATGCCGACCTCGCGCTTGGGCGTGAAGCTCGGTTTCTTGCTGATGCTGTTGATCAGGCCGCCCGAAGAGCCACGGCCATAGAGCACGGCGGCAGGGCCCTTGATCACCTCGACCCGCTCGATGTTGGACAGGTCACGGAAGTACAGGGCGTCGTCGCGCACGCCGTCGATGTACATGTCGCCAATGGCGCTGAAGCCGCGAATGGTCACCTGGTCGCGCTGGCCGTCGCCGTTGGACAGACCGATGCCGGGCACATTCTTCAGCACGTCCTCCATGGACTGCGCACCCTGGTCCTTGATTACGCTTTCGGGCACGACGTTGACGGTTTGCGGGATGTCGCGCAGCGGGGCGTCGATCTTCATGGCGCTGCGACTTTCGCTGGCCTTGTAGCTTTGCTGCTCGTAGGCGCTGGTGACGGCAGTGGCGGGCAAGGCGAGGGAACCCTGCGATTCAGGTTGGACAGCCGCGTGAACAGCAGGCACAACCAGCAGACCCAGCATGGAAATGGATGCTGGGGCAACGGACTTTTTTGCCATTACAAATGACTCTTTGTTGTATTTGAGGTAATGAATAGTAATGATTTGTAAATGTAAAGCAAGTGTAAAGAATTCGCATTTGCTGTTGCAAGGTGGCGGCCCGGCAATGTGGCAGCCAAGGGCTATGCTTGTTGGCGCGTGAACATTTCACGCACCGATCCGGTCTTGATTACATGGAAGCAGGCCTATGAATCCAATTCGCTCTCTCGCTCGTGCTGTTGCCCTTGCCACCCTGGCGTCTACCGCCAGCTTCATGGTGCAGGCTGCCGGTATTCCCATTGGCAGCGAGGCGCTGGAAAGCCACGTCACCACGCAGGTCACGGCCATCGACCTGGCCAGCCGCCAGGTCACGGTGAAAGGCCCCGACGACAAGAAGGATGTGACCTTCCAGCTCACGGAAAAGGCCAAGGCGCTGCCCAACCTCAAGGTGGGTGACCAGGTCGACATCTACGTGACCCGTGCGGTGGCCTATGTGCTGAATCCCGAAGTAGGCGGGGCGCCGAAGGCGACTGAAGAGTCCGGCACCATCCGCGCCACTGCGGACAACCCCAACCCGGGCGGCGAAGCGTTCCGCCAGGTCAAGGTGACCTCGCAGATCAAGAAGATCGACCTCAAGGCGCATGAGGTGAGCCTGCTGCCACCGGAGGGCAAGCTGCAGGTGGTCAAGGTCGAGAACCCTGACCTGCAGGCACGCATGAAGAACCTCAAGGTCGGCCAGACGGTCGACGCGATCTACACCGAAGTGCTGCGCGTCGAAACCTCGCGCTGACCATTCATTGGGGCAGGCTACGGGTTGCCCGCGTATGGATCCGTCGTGATGCCTTGCATGACGGCGGATGTCGTTCGAACAGCTGGATCACCCAGTCGGGCCGAGTCTTGCTGGCATCGTTGAGCCAATTGGCAACCGAGTCCTGGGCATACTTGTCGGTTTCGGCCAGGCGGGGCACCAGCAGTGGCTCGGCCGCTTCCGGCATCAGCTTGAGCGCGGCGATGTGCTCGCACCAGACGCCACGCGGGCGCAGTACCTCGATGCAGAAGCGTCGTACCAGTGGGTTGCTGTCGCCGGCATGCCGTGCGAGCAGGGCAAGGGCGCTATCCAGTTCCCGAGCCAGGTGAGGGCGCAGGGCCATCCAGGCCCATTCGCGCACGCCAAAATGTTCATCGCGGGCAAAACGCAGCTGGGCCAGCAAAGCGGACTCGAGATCGAGCGTGCGCGACAGGTGCGCCTGGGCGAAGGCCGCCCAGCTGCGCACCGTATCGGCGCTGTGTGCGCTGCATCGCTCGAACACCTGCTGGCGCTGGGGCGCAGGGGCTGGTTCCAGCCATTGCCCGAGGGTAAGCCCGATGGCCGCGATTTTCTTCGACAGGCCCAGCGAGCGTGTTGCTTCGGCACAGGTAACCAACGGTCCGATCAGTGTGTCGGGCAGTTGGCCTGCCAATGCCCCGACCAGGGTCGTTTGATCCACTGCCAGGCACTCGGCCAGGTTGCGGGTGGGCAACTGTCCATGGTCGATCAGGGTTGTGCGTTCATCTGTCATCGAATGTGCTCCATCACATACGGTTCTGGTCTGGTTTCAGCCGGCCCCCCGTCGGCTTGGGCTTCTGGGGGCGTGACTGGGCAGCATCCTAGCCGACTCGGCAGGAACCGCATGCATGGTATCCATGTAGCGAATAGTGTGGGTGCACACTTTCGATTTCCATAGATAGAGAGAATTTGCCGATCATGGTCTGAACATTTGTCGAGAACGAGAATTGCCATGCCCAGCAAAACCCTGTGCCTGCTAGCGCTTCCCTTTGCCCTGGCGTTGCTTGCCGGTGCCGTGCTGCCATTCCAGGCTGCGGGTAATGCCGCCGTCGGCCGGGCGCTGGGGCATTGGTTGTGGGGCGCGTTCACGTCGTTGACGGTAAGTTCGCTGGTGGTGATCGCTGCACTGCTGATCCTCAGGGTGCCGGCGCCGGACATGGGCAAGGCCTTGCAGGGGCCTTGGTGGTTGTGGGTAGGCGGTGTGCTGGGGGCGCTGTACGTGGCCGGTGCCGCTGCGCTTACCCCTAAGCTGGGTGCGGCGGGGTTCCTGGTGCTGGTGGTGGCGGGGCAGATCATCACGGCGGTGGTCGCCGACCACTTCGGGGTGATGGGACTAGGGGGCAAACCGCTCAACCTGGCCAGGCTGGCGGGCGTGGTGCTGATCCTGTGTGGCGTGCTGCTGGTGCAAGGCAGCTGGGCGGCGGGCACGCCGGCCAGTGCCGCGGCCGTGGTGAGACAGCCGGAGGGTTGATCAACGTGTCGGCTGGCTGCAGGCCCATACGGTTTCACGCAGCCAGCGATGCCCGGGGTCGCTGTCCTTGCGGCTGTGCCAGGCCTGCTGGTAGTCGAACGAAGGGATCGCCAGCGGCGGCTCGAACTGGCGCAATGCAGGGTGCTGGTGTAGGGAACCTACGGCGCGGCTGGCCACGGTCAGGATCAGGTCAGTGCCAGCCAGCACCTCGACCGCCGCGCTCCAGTGCGGCAAGGCCAGGGCAATCCGCCGGCGCAGGCCTTGGGCGGCCAGGGCGCGCTCGATTTCGTCAAAGGCATCCGGGCGCATGGCCATCAGCACATGCGGGCGGGCCACCCAGTCGGCCAGGGCCAGGCCACCGCTGGCCGGCAGGACCTGGCGATCGGCAACGCTGATGAAGTTGTCGGCGAACAGTGCTTGGGCGGTGATGGCCTGGGGCAGTTCGGGGAAGATGCCCAGGGCCAGGTCCAGTTCACCGTCGAGCAGCTGGGCCAGCATGGTTTCGCGGCTGGCCTGGCTGATGGCCAGGTCCACCCCGGGCGCGACCTGGCGCAGGTGGCGCAGCAGGGGTGGCAGGATGATCCGTGAGGAGTAGTCGGACAGCGAGAGCCTGAAGCGACGTTGGGACTTCGCCGGTTCGAACTGTGGGGCGGCCAGCAGGCCGTTGAGGTTGCCCAGGGCGTCCTGCAGCGGCTTGGCCAGCGATTGGGCGCGGGCGGTCAAGGCCATGCGGCCGTTCTGGCGCACCAGCAAGGGGTCGTCGAAGTGCTTGCGCAGCTGCGCAAGGGCGTGGCTTACCGCGGGTTGGCTGCGGTGCAGGCGCAGGGCGGCGCGGGTCACGTGCTTTTCGCTCAGCAGCGCGTGCAGGGCGAGCAGCAGGTTGAGGTCGATCTTGCGTAGTTCATCCATGGTGCGAATGGTCTTGGTCATCTCTGACGGTTTCGATCAGCTTAACAAATAACCGAGGCTGGCGCGGTTCGGCGCGCGCAGAGGGTCCTGCTGACCTTGGCTGTATTGCCGTCGGCGATGGGGTACATGGCGTGCAGGTGGGCGACCGGGTCGCCTATGCAATGGGCCCGGTTGGCGGTTACGCCAGCGGCCGCCTGTACCCGGCTGAGCGCCTGGTCAAGCTACCGCCGCAGCTGGATGAGCAGGCCGCCGCCGCCGTGCTCGCCGAGGGTATCATCCAGCCTCGGGTCTGGCGTCGCTACCCGCTGGCCGAAGCGGCCAGGGTCCACGGGGACCTGGAGCAAGGGTTGTCGGAGGGCGCGCTGGTCCTTACTGCCTGACTCCTGCCCCTACTGCCTTGTGCCGAGCCTTGCCATGGATGCCTTCGACAGCCGCCGCACCACCCCACGGTGCTGTCCAAGCGCCTGAGAGCACTGGAGGCGCGCCTGGGCATTCGCCTGGTGGAGCGCAGTACGCGGCAGCTGCGCTTTACCGATGAAGGCGAGCGGCTGGTGGCCAGGTGCGCGAGGCCAACCGGCTGATCGCCGAGGCGGAACAGGAAGCGGCCGAAGGGGCGGCGACGGTACGTGGGCGCCTGCGCCTGGCGGAGTGTCAAGGTTGCCGGCAGCTTGCGCAGTAATGACAACGAAGCCCTGCTGGAGGCGACGCGCCGTGGCGTGGGTATTCTGGCCGGAGGAGACTGGCTGATGGGCGAAGACCTCGCCGCCGGGCGCTTGGTGCGGGTGCTGCCGCAATGGCAGCTGAATGTGGCGGCAGGCATCTACCTGGTACGGCCGACCGCGCGCCTCAACACCGCCGCCCTGGGGGCCTTCAAGGCGTGGCTGGAAGCACGCTTCGAGGCCGGTGCGCCCTGGCGGCTTTGACACAAGGCCGCTCTCTGGGAACAGCACATAATTCATTGATTTGGCACGCCCTCTGTGGGAGCGGGCATGTCGAGGCGTCGAACCGCCG
>NZ_JAMBDI010000020.1:7386-18148 GCF_036858055.1 Pseudomonas sp. SF2
GCATCCCAAAGGGCTGGGCAATCTTTTGAGAGCTTTATCGCCTTGCTACCGCATGCTGCACGCACTGCTCGTAATAGGTCTGCTTGATCGCTGCAGGTTTGAGCCGCGAGCGGCTGTTATAGGTCTGCTCGGTAATACCGAAGGCGGTCATGCGCATCCACGGTTTGGGAAATTTGCGCACCTGCAGCTTCTTGCGCGTGGCATACAAGGTTACCCCGGAAAGCTTGGCCTGCTGGGCCTCGGCGGCTATCTGCGCGCCCCAGCCGCAGGTGTGGCGATCGTTCTGGCTCAACGCCCGTGCCTGGGCGCCGAAAGCGAGCGTGGCCAGCAGGCAGCCGGCCATCGTTGCTAGAAGTACTCGCATGTTGCTGTCCTAAGCATCTGAAGGAAAACGAAGTTTGCCTTCGCTTGAAGACGCTGGGGGCCAGCAATTTGCCGTCAGGTTGTGGCCATGGGCAACGGGCTGGAGACGGGTGTGCGCAGGCTGGTCCAGGCCAGGCTGGCGACCCAGATCACCGATACACCGTAGTTCAGGCGCTGGTACAGGCCGAACAACTGGCCGTTTTGTGCGGCGTGGCCCATGAGCGCGACGGTGATGATCGCCAGTACCACGCAGGCCAGGGAAAACAGCGCCAGTGCCCAGGACCCGGCAATGCGATTGCCCAGCCAGGCCCACAGGGCACTGGCCAGGGTAAGCGAGAAGAACATCAGCAGGCCGGACAGGTTGTGCAGTTGCTGTGACCGGGAAGGCTGTGCCGGTGCGCAACCTTGGTCGCAGGGAAACCAGCCGGTGCCCAGGCTGCCCAGGCCATGCAGCAGCACCAACGCCGCACTCAGCAACGCCAGCTTCGAGCCACGCCAACGTCGTGCCAGGCCCCAGGCAAACAGCGCAAACAGTATGGCGAGGGGGAAGTTATTGACCAGCGGCGACCAATTCTGGGTCGGCGAACCGACGGCGCCGAGCTGGCTCATGGCCTGTTGCAGGTGGTTGTAGCCGGGGTAGGCTTGGGCGGTGAACCATACGCCTGCCAGCAGCCAAAGTGGGATCAGCAGGCCGCTGGAGAGCAACAGGCGTTCGAGGGGTTTCATGCTGTGGTTTCCTTCCATGGATGAGCGTGAAACCGCACAGTACAGGCTTGCGCCTGCGTGGGGCCAGTATTTCCAGTGTTTTTTCAGTGCTGGGGAGTCGTCTGCGGACACCTACAAATACCGCATTGCGTATCGCCCCGGCGACGCCGGTACAGCCAAAAATGCGCGGGGCTTTGCTGTTTCAGGCAATCAGTCAGATCGCGCCGTCACGCAGTGCCTCGGGCAACAGCGCCTGCGGGTGGTTCTGGTAGCACACCGGGCCCAGGAAGCGGTCGATGGCCAGGGTGCCGACCGACGTGCCGCGTGCATCCGAGGTGGCCGGGTAAGGTCCAGCGTGCACCATCGCATCACACACCTCGACACCGGTCGGGCAGACTTGCTGCGATCAGTCATCGTATCTCTTGGTGGGGTAGGAAAAAACGATCGCGGAGACAGGCACAAGCCCGCCGCCCGTTTCCACGGGAAGTGTTCTGGGACCAGCAGAGGGTGACCGGGGAAAACGGGGGCGGCCTTGCGCCGCCCCGCGATCAAAGCAGAGGAAACTGAAGGTCAGGCAGCATGCTGGCGCTTGATCTGCGCCTTGCGTACCTGGGCGCGGCAAGCGTCGCCGAATGCCTGGAAGATCTTGACCGAATCCGGGTTCTTCGCCGCTTGCCACTCCGGGTGCCACTGCACGGCGAACAGGAACGGCGAAATGCTCGGGGCATGGATCGCCTCGACCAGGCCGTCTTCGGCATGGGCGATGGCCTCGATGCCGGCGCCGAGCTTGTGCAGGCCCTGGCCATGCAGCGAGTTGACGCGAATCTCGTCGGTACCCAGGGTGTCACGCAACCAGCTGTCCGGCTTGATCTTCACGCCGTGCACCTGGGCGTATTGCACCTCGACCGGGTCTTCCGGGTTTTCCCGGTGGTCGTTGAAGCCAGGCTCGGCGTACACCTTCTGGTAGATGTCGCCACCCAGGGCCACGTTGATTTCCTGCATGCCACGGCAGATGCCGAAGATTGGCAGGCCACGCTTGATCGCCGCCTTGACCAGCGGGATGTCGAACAGGTCGCGGTTCTTGTCCTGGCCTTTGCCGGGGGTCTCGTTCTCCTGGCCGTACAGGGCCGGGTCGATGTTGCTGCCGGCGCCGGTCAGGTACACGCCGTCGGCCATGTCCAGATAGGTCTCGAGGTCCTCGATGCCGCAGCAGGTGGGCACCAGCACCGGGACGCAATCGGAAAACTCGACCAGCGGGGTGATGTATTTGTGGGTCATGACCTGGTAGTCATGGCCTTTGCGCTCTTGGCTGCCCATGGTCATCAGGACGACGGGTTTGCGCAGGGAGGGTTGCTTGTTGCCAATGTTGCTGTTGGACATATGTCACCTTGGGACAGGTTCGGCCTGTCGTTGTTGTGCAGGTGCACGGCGCGGGGCCCTGGGTGCAACCTGTAGCCCCGAGCACTGCCGGCTCGTCGGAGGCGACGATTCCGGTCGGGGCTTGTAGATAGCTTGCCAGAGCCGTTCGATATGTCAAACGACCGGGGAGGGCTTTGGGGTGGGGAATGCGCCGGTTTTGGGGGGCTGAAACTGATGCGGGCCTGCTGCGGCGTGGGTTTGGCGGGGGTTGTGGTCAATAATATTTAACGATGCAGTTGGGTCTTTGCAGCGGTGCAATGAAGGTGTCGCCTGTACCGGCCTCTTCGCGGGCGAGCCCGCGAAGAGGCCGGTACAGGTGTCAGTGCAGTATCTGCGCCAGGAACCCCTTGGCACGCTCGGTACGCGGCTGGTTGAAGAACACCTGCGGCGGGCTGTCTTCGATGATCTGCCCGCCTTCCAGGAACAGCACCCGCTCGGCCACCTGCCGGGCAAAACCCATTTCATGGGTGACGCAGAGCATGGTCATGCCGGTGCCGGCCAGTTGCACCAGCACATCCAGCACTTCGGCGACCATCTCCGGGTCCAGCGCCGAAGTAGGCTCGTCAAACAGCATGATCCGTGGCTTCATGCACAGCGCGCGGGCAATCGCCACGCGCTGCTGCTGGCCGCCAGACAACTGGCTGGGGTATTTGTGTGCCTGGCTTTCGATACCAACCTTCTTCAGGTACATGCGCGCCCGCTCTTCGGCGTCCTTGCGCGACAACCCGCGCACGCTGGTGGGGGCCAGCAGGCAGTTGTCCAGCACGCTCATGTGCGGGAACAGGTTGAAGTGCTGGAACACCATGCCGATGTCGCTGCGCACCTGCGCCGCTTCGCGGGTGGTGGCCGCCAGGTCGATGCCATCCACCTTGATGCTGCCCTGCTGGGCCACTTCCAGGCGGTTGATGCAGCGGATCAGGGTCGACTTGCCCGAGCCGGACGGCCCGCACAGCACGATGCGTTCGCCTTCGCGCACCTGCAGGTCGATGTCACGCAGCACGTGGAAGGCGCCGTAGTGCTTGTTCAGGCCTTCGATGCGGATCAGCACCGGGCGCGGGTCGGGTTCGGGGGCAAGGGTGGCAAGGCTCAATGGTGCGGTCATCTTGTTGTTCTCCCGCAGGGGTTCAGTCGAATCGGGTCGCGCTGTAGGGCGCGGGGTCGGTGAAGGGGCGTTCGCCGGTGACCAGCTCGGCCACCAGCCGGCCGCTGACCGGGCCAAGGGTGAGGCCGTGGTGGGCGTGGCCGAAGTTGAACCACAGCCCCGGGTGGCGCGGCGCCGGGC
Source organism: Pseudomonas sp. SF2 (assembly GCF_036858055.1). Lineage (NCBI taxonomy): Bacteria > Pseudomonadati > Pseudomonadota > Gammaproteobacteria > Pseudomonadales > Pseudomonadaceae > Pseudomonas > Pseudomonas sp. SF2. The sequence goes on from NZ_JAMBDI010000020.1 coordinate 11,156, forward strand.
CGATCACCGGGCGCATGTCCGGCAGGCATGGGCGACGGCCCAGCCAGGGGGTATCGTCCAGACGCTCGCCCAGGGCCGGGAACAGCTTGCGCGCCAGGGCTTCGCAACGGCCCAGCTGGATCTGGTTGCCCGGCGCGCTGCTGGCGTCGAACTCGATGCCGGTGGTCAGGCGCACGCCACGGGCCATTGGTGCCAGCACGTAGCCGCCCTGGGTGTCGCAGATGGAATGCTCCAGTTGCGCGCCGTCACGGGTGCTGTAGTGCATGTGGTAGCCACGCTTGATCGCCAGCGGGATCTGGTAGCCCAGGCCGCTGAACAGGTCGGCCGATTGCGGGCCGAGGCAGGCCACCACCTCGTTGGCGGTGATCGGGCCGCGGCGGCTGTCTACCTGCCATTGGCCGTCGACCTGGCGCAGGCTGCGCGCATCGCCATGCAGGAACTGCCCGCCGCGTTGCATGAACAGGGTGGCGTAGCCACGAGTGAGGGCGCCGGGGTTGTTCACGGTCTTGGGGTCGAGCCAGTGGATGCCACCGACCACGCTGGCGTCCAGCTGATGTTCGCGGGCCTGCAACTGCCCGCATTCGAGGATTTCGAACTGCAGGCCATATCGGCTCAGGCCCTTGGCGTCGGCCTTGGCCTGCTCGAACAGCGCCGGGTCGCGGAACACTTCGATCCAGCCTTTGGCCTGCACCAGCGCTTCCAGGCCAGCGGCAGCGATCAGGGCGTCGTGTTCTTCGACGCAGCGCTGCACCAGCGGCAGCATGTCGGCAGCGGCCCCGGCCAAGCGCCCGGGGGCCGACTGGCGCCAATAGCGCCACAGCCAGGGGGCGGCCTTGGGCAGGTGCAGCAGGCTGTAGCGCACATCGGGCTGACGGTTCAGGCCGTAGCGCAGCAGCGCGCCCAGTTGCCGGGGGAAGGCATAGGGGATCACGCTGGAACGCTCGATCAGCCCGGCGTTGCCGTGGCTGGTGCCGCTGCCTGGTTCGTCGCGGTCGATCAGGATCACCTGGCGCCCGCGGGCCTGCAGGTGCAGCGCGGTGCTGACGCCGACGATGCCGGCGCCGAGGACAAGGGTCTGGCAATGCATGGAACGTATCCTTCGGTCAGTTCAGGTGGCGGCCCAGGCGGGCTTCCAGGTGTTTCAGCAGGCGCCGCACCAGTTCGACAATCAGCAGGTAGAGCACCGCGGCCCACAGGTAGATCTGGAAGTCGAAACTGCGCGAGAAGGCCAGTTTGGTCACGCCCATCAGGTCGTAGATGGTCACCAGCGAGGCGATCGCGCTGGCCTTGATCATCAGGATCAGTTCGTTGCCCAGCGGGCCGATGGCCACCAGCAGCGACTGTGGCAGGATCACCTTGAAGAAGGTGGTCGAGCGCTTCAGGTTCAACGCCCGCGCCGCCTCATGCTGGCCGGGGGCGACGGCCATCAGGCTGCCGCGGAAGATCTCGGCCTGGTAGGCGGCGGTGTTCAGGGTGAACGCCAGCAGGGTGCAGAACCACGCTTCGCGGAAGAACCACCACAGGCCGACGTCCTGCCAGAAGCCCTTGAGCGAACCCAGGCCGTAATACAGCAGGAACAGCTGGGCCAGCAGCGGTGAGCCGCGGAAGAAGTACACGTAGCCGGCGGCCATGCGCTGCAGCAGCAGGCTGCGCGACATGCGCGCCAGGGCCAGCAACAGGCCGAGCACGGCACCCAGGCTGAAGGAAATCGCCACCAGCTTGGCGGTTACCAGCAGGCCATCGAGGAAGCGCGGGCCGTAGCGGTCCAGCAGGTCGGGGTCGAGGACCAGCGCCAGCAGTTGTTCGAAGCTCATGCGCGTGCTCCTTGCAGGTGGCGGTTGCTGCGCCGTTCGATGAAGGCGAACACACGCCCGGAAATGGCGGCGAACAGCAGGTAGCCCAGGCAGGCGACGCCATAGAAGAACATCGGCTCCTTGGTCACGCTGACCGCCAGGTTGGTCTGGCGCATCAGGTCGACCAGCGAGATGGTGGATACCAGCGAGGTGTCCTTGAGCAGCGACAGCCAGTTGTTGGACAGGCCGGGCAGGGCGATGCGGGTCAGTTGCGGCAGCAGCACCTTGAAGAAGCCGGTGCGCTTGCTCAGGCCCAGCGCCGAGCAGGCTTCCAGCTGGCCCTTGGGCAGGGTCTTGAAGGCTGCCAGCCAGATTTCGCTGGAGAACGCGGCGAACACCAGGCTGAAGGCGATCATCGCGGCGAGGAAGGTATTGATCAGGAACTCGCCCTGGTAGCCCATGGCCGCGAGGATCTTCTGCGCGGCGATCTGGCAGCCGTAATAGATGATCAGCAGTGTCAGCAGTTCGGGCAGGCCGCGGAACACGGTGGAGAAGGTGGTGGCCCAGGCCCGCGGCAAGCGCTTGCGCGAGCGTGCGGCAAGGGCGACCACCAGACCCAGTGGCAGGCCGATGGGCAGGCAGGCCAGGGCCAGGGAAACGGTGACCAGCGCGCCGGCCAGCAGCGCCTGGCCCCAGCCTCCGCTGGCGAAGGACAGCAAGGACAATTGATCGAGCATGACAAACCCCTTGGGCGGGTAGTGCGATCTCTGTGGGAGCGGCTTTGCGTCGCGAAAGGGCTGCGTAGCGGCCCCAGGATTCATGCAACTGCACAGATTGCCGGGGCCGCTGTGCGGCCCTTTCGCGACGCTAGGCCACTCCCACAGGGGTTGCGCAAAACTTCCTGAAGATCAGTTGTAGATATCGAAAGCGAAATACTTGCTGGCGATCTTCTGGTAGGTGCCGTTGGCCACGATCTGTTGCAGCGCAACGTTCAGGCGCTGGCGCAGGGCTTCGTCGTCCTTGCGCACGGCAATGGCAGCATCGGCCTTGGTGTCGGCCACGTCGCCGAGGATCTTGCAGCAGTCCCCGCCGTTCTTGGTCATCCACTCGTGCAGCGGGAATTTGTCGGCAATCACGCCATCCAGGCGGCCCGCGGCCAGGTCGGCGTTGGCTTCGTCCATGGTCGGGTACAGTTTCACGTCGGCACCGGCCTTGGCGTAAACGTCTTCGGCGTAGATGGCCTGGGTGGACGACGACTGAGCGCCAACGGTGTAGCCGTCGAAGTTGGTCTGGGCGTCGTTGATCTTGCTGTCCTTGGCTACGGCAACGGTCAGCGGGGTGCGGTAGTAGTGGTCGGTGAAGGCGATTTTCTTGCGCCGTTCTTCGGTATTGATCATCGACGCGACCACTGCATCGTACTTGCGTGCCATCAGCGCCGGGATAATGCCTTCCCAGTCCTGGGCCACCAGTGTGCACTCGACTTTCATCTGCTCGCACAGGGCATGGGTGATGTCGACGTCGAAGCCGTGCAACTGGTTATTGGCGTCGACGTAGTTGAAGGGCGGGTAGGCGCCCTCGGTGGCGAAGCGCAGGGTTTCGGCACTGGCGGCACCCGACAGCAGCAGGGCGCACGCACCCACCAAGGCCATGGTCTTGTTCATCTCGCACCTCATTGCACTCTTGCTATTGTTGTTTTCCCGTCGACCACGAGGTGTAGCCGACGAATTCGTTATGTAGAGCGGCAGTTGCTTCCAAGCGTTTTTCAACATCCGGCCCGAGCTTCTTGCAGACCTCGTTGACCATCAGGTGCACCCACGACAGCATGGTCGAGGTGGACTCCCAGAACAGGTTGAACTCGGTGGGGATGCGGAACACCTCGTCGGCGTTGGCATCGGCCCAGTCACAGAAGGGGTCGGTCACCAGGGTGACCGCAATGCCAGCCTCGCGCGCCTTCTGGCACAACAGCAGGGCATGGCGGGAATAACGGCGGGCTTCGAACACCACCAGGGCGCTGTCTTCGGCGCGCCCCAGCAACACTTCGCCAAAGTGCCCGGCACTGATATCGACCAGTTGCACGCCGTCGCGCAGGTACTGCAGCAGGTGGCTCATGCACATGGCGATGCCGCGCTCGGTCTGGAAACCGGCGATGAACACCCGGCGCTTGCTCGCCAGGCGTTGCGCAACGCTGTGCCAGGCACTGCTCTGGCGATACTCGTGCACGCGCACCAGGGCGGCGATTTCCAGCTCCAGGCTGCCGGCGTTGTCGCTGGCGTCCTGGTTCTGGCGGTAATCTTGCAGGCGGTCACCCACTAACCACGGGCCATCGCCCAGGTCGTTCTGCAGGTCTTGCTTCAACGCCTTGAGGTGGGCATAACCCAAGGAGCGGCAGAAACGGCCGACGCTGGATTCGCTGACGCCCAGCTTGACGGCAATGCTGGCCGAAGTCTGGAACGGCAGTTCATGGAGGTTGGCAAGCATGTAGCTGGCGATCTTGCGGCCCGAAGCAGCGGCCCCTTCCAGGCTGTTTTCCAGGCGTTGCTTGATCGGTTGGCTCATGCTGAGGCTCCAGGGGTCAGGCTTGCGAAAGAAAATGGCTGTTTTCTGTCATCAAGTCAACATTTGACAGATAGCTGTCACATGCAGGAAAGTTTTTGTCGTTGCAACGCTGTAGCCATTCCAATTCCAACAAGGAGCTTCAGATGTCCGCACCTTCCACCAGCACCGTCGTGCGTGTGCCTTTTACCGAGCTGCAGGGCTTGTTGCAGAGCATCTTCCAGCGCCATGGCTGCAGCGAAAGCGTGGCCCGGGTGCTGGCCCACAACTGTGCCAGCGCCCAGCGCGATGGTGCCCATAGCCATGGGGTGTTCCGCATGCCCGGCTATGTCTCGACCCTGGCCAGCGGTTGGGTCGATGGCCAGGCCGCGCCGAAGGTCAGCGACGTGGCGCCCGGTTATGTTCGCGTCGATGCCGCAGGCGGCTTCGCCCAGCCGGCGCTGGCGGCGGCCCGTGAACTTCTGGTGGCGAAGGCGCGTAACGCTGGCATCGCCGTGCTGGCGATCCACAACTCGCACCACTTCGCTGCGCTGTGGCCGGATGTGGAGCCATTCGCCGACGAAGGCCTGGTAGCCCTGAGCGTGGTCAACAGCATGACCTGCGTGGTGCCGCACGGTGCCCGCAAGCCGCTGTTCGGCACCAACCCCATCGCCTTTGCCGCACCCTGCGCGGAACATGACCCGATCGTCTTCGACATGGCCACCAGCGCCATGGCCCATGGCGACGTGCAGATTGCCGCGCGCGCTGGCCAGCAATTGCCGGAGGGCATGGGGGTGGATGCCAATGGTGAGCCGACCACCGACCCCAAGGCGATTCTGGAAGGCGGCGCCTTGCTGCCATTTGGCGGGCACAAGGGCTCGGCCCTGTCGATGATGGTCGAATTGCTGGCGGCGGCGCTGACCGGCGGGCATTTCTCCTGGGAGTTCGACTGGTCGGGGCACCCAGGGGCGAAGACGCCGTGGACCGGGCAGTTGATCATCGTCATCGACCCGAGCAAGGCCGAGGGCGAGCGGTTTGCCCAGCGCAGCCGCGAACTGGTCGAGCAGATGCAGGCGGTGGGGCTTACGCGCATGCCCGGCGAGCGGCGTTATCGCGAGCGCGAGGTGGCCGAGGAGGAGGGGGTGGCGGTGACCGAGCAGGAGTTGCAAGGCCTGAAAGAGCTGCTTGGCTGACCCGAACCATTCGCGGGTAAACCCGCTCCCACAGGGTTATCACAGGTTTTGAAAATTGTGCATGACCTGTGGCAGCGGGTTTACCCGCGAAGAATCCAGCACCAATCCTCAGCCATGCAATGTTGCATAGACAACCTTGCACAATAGTTGATGTTCCTGAGCCCGCACTCCGGGTATGCTCAGGGCTGCATTTTCGAACTGTCCTGATCCAAGGAGCTGCACGCTGTGTTCAAACATGTCGATGCCTATGCCGGCGACCCGATCCTCTCGTTGATGGAAACCTTCAAGGCCGACCCGCGCGCCGACAAGGTCAACCTGAGTATCGGCCTGTACTACGATGAGGCCGGCGTGGTGCCGCAACTGGCGGCTGTGGATGCGGTGGAAAAACGCATCGCCGGCCAGGACCACGAAGCCTCGCTGTACCTGCCGATGGAAGGCCTGGCCAGCTACCGCCAGGCGATCCAGGCGCTGCTGTTCGGTGCCGATCACCCGGCCGTGACCGGCGGGCGCGTGGCCACCGTGCAGACCGTGGGTGGCTCCGGCGCCCTGAAAGTCGGTGCCGACTTCCTCAAGCGCTACTTCCCGCAGTCCGAAGTCTGGGTCAGCAATCCGACCTGGGACAACCACCGCGCCATCTTCGAAGGTGCCGGTTTCAAGGTGCACACCTACCCGTACTTCGACCAGGCCACCCGTGGCGTGGACTTCGATGGCATGCTGGCCACCCTGCAGACCCTGCCGGCCAACAGCGTGGTGCTGCTGCACCCGTGCTGCCACAACCCCACCGGTGCCGACCTGGAACAGCACCAGTGGCAACAAGTGGTTGAAGTGGTCAAGGCACGCCAACTGATCCCGTTCCTCGACATCGCCTACCAGGGCTTTGCCGAAGGCCTGGTGGAAGATGCCTACGCCATCCGCGAAATGGCCCGCGCCGGTGTGCCGTGCCTGGTCAGCAACTCGTTCTCGAAAATCTTCTCGCTGTACGGCGAGCGGGTCGGTGGCCTGTCGGTGGTCTGTGACGATGATGCCACTGCCCAGAGCGTGCTCGGCCAGCTCAAGGCTACCGTGCGCCGCAACTACTCCAGCCCGCCCAACTTCGGCGCCCAGCTGGTCGCTGGCGTGCTGAGCGATGCCGCCCTCAATGCCCAGTGGGCCGAGGAAGTCGAAGTGATGCGCAAGCGTATCCTCGACATGCGCCAGGCGCTGGTCGATGCCCTGGCCGTGCTGCTGCCGGGCCAGGACTTCCAGTTCTTCCTGCGCCAGCGCGGCATGTTCAGCTACACCGGCTTCAGCGTCGAGCAAGTGCGTCGCCTGCGTGACGAGTTCGGCGTGTACCTGATCGACAGCGGCCGCGTATGCATGTCCGGCCTGCGCCCGGCCAACCTGCAACGGGTTGCCGAAGCCTTCGCCGCCGTCCAGAAGTAACACCCACGGGGCCGCGGCCTTTGTGGCAGTGTGGCCTTTGTGGGAGCGGCCTT
>NZ_JAMBDI010000020.1:18178-58465 GCF_036858055.1 Pseudomonas sp. SF2
GACACAAGGCCGCTCCCACACCTCCCAAATCCCCCCTGCAGTCCACCGGCATAACCCGCTTGTAAAGACAAGTGCAACCGCTCCTCGGAAAAGGGCTTCGCAAGTGCAACCTTTCCGTGCACAATCGCGCTCCCTTTTTCGGTTGAGTTGGGCGAAACGTCTATTTCGCCATTCTCAGCCTGTTGCAGTCTTGCGAGTGGAGCTTCACCCGGAATGAATGAGCAGGCCCCAAGCGTTGAACAACGCTTTGCAGAATCGACCCCCGCCACCCTCGGCAGCTGGTCGCGTCACGACACCACCTGGATGCTGGGCCTGTTCGGCACAGCGATCGGCGCCGGAACCCTGTTCCTGCCGATCAACGCCGGCCTCGGCGGCTTCTGGCCGCTGCTGATCCTGGCCATATTGGCCTTCCCAATGACCTATTTCGCTCACCGCGGGCTGACCCGTTTCGTCCTTTCCGGGCGCGATGGCGGCGATATCACCGAAGTGGTCAAGGAGCACTTCGGCATCACCGCCGGCGCCTCGATCACGGTGCTGTACTTCTTCGCGATCTTCCCGATCCTGCTTATCTATAGCGTGGCGCTGACCAACACCGTGTCCAGCTTCCTGGAGCACCAGTTGCACATGCAGCCGCCGCCACGGGCCATCCTGTCGTTCGTGCTGATCCTCGGCCTGCTGGCCATCGTGCGCTGCGGGGAGCAGGCCACGGTCAAGGTCATGAGCCTGCTGGTCTACCCGTTCATCGTTGCCCTGGCGTTGCTGGGCCTTTACCTGGTGCCGCACTGGACCGGTGGCATTCTCGACAGCGCCGCCCAGGTGCCGCCGGCCTCGGCTTTCCTGCACACCCTGTGGCTGGCGATTCCGGTGATGGTGTTCTCGTTCAACCACTCGCCGATCATCTCCGCCTTTGCCGTCGACCAGAAGCGCCGCTACGGCGAGCATGCCGATGAGCGTAGCGGCCAGATCCTGCGCCGTGCCCACCTGCTGATGGTGGTGATGGTGCTGTTCTTCGTGTTCAGCTGCGTGCTCACCCTGAGCAGCGCCCAGCTGGCCGAGGCCAAGGCGCAGAACCTGTCGATCCTGTCGTACCTGGCCAACCACTTCAGCAACCCGACCATCGCGTTCGCTGCGCCACTGATTGCCTTCGTGGCCATCGCCAAGTCGTTCCTCGGCCACTACATCGGCGCCAGCGAAGGCCTCAAGGGCATCATCACCAAGGCCGGCGCTCGCCCGGGTGCCAAGGCCCTGGATCGCGTGGTTGCTGCACTGATGCTGGTAGTGTGCTGGATTGTCGCCACCCTCAACCCGAGCATCCTCGGCATGATCGAGTCGCTCGGCGGCCCGATCCTCGCGGTGCTGCTGTTCCTGATGCCGATGTACGCCATTCGCCGCGTGCCGTCGATGCGCAAGTACAGCGGTGCTGCCTCCAACGTGTTCGTGGTGGTAGTCGGCCTGGTTGCGCTGACCTCGGTGGTATACGGCCTGCTCGGCTGATACACCGCCTGCAATAACGAATGCCCGGGTCGCTTGTCGCGACCCGGGCATTTTTTTGTCCACAGGAATTGTCCGGCAATAGAACAATTTTACCTGCCCCCATAGGCACCCGACCGCCTTCATGCTTAACTCAGTGTCCTTTTCAAACCCCGCATAAGGATTTCGTCATGGCTCAAGTGACTCTCAAAGGCAACCCGGTTCAGGTCAAAGGCGAACTGCCGAAAACCGGCGCCCAGGCGCCGGCTTTCTCCCTGGTCGGTGAAGGCCTGGCTGACAAGTCGCTGAAAGACTTTGCCGGCAAGCGCAAGGTGCTGAACATCTTCCCGAGCGTCGACACCCCGACCTGCGCTACTTCCGTGCGCAAGTTCAACGCCCAGGCCAACGATGTGGCCAACACCGTGGTGCTGTGCATCTCCGCCGACCTGCCGTTCGCCCAGGCACGCTTCTGCGGTGCCGAAGGCCTGGACAACGTGAAGAACCTGTCGACCCTGCGTGGCCGCGAGTTCCTCGAAAACTATGGCGTGGCCATTGCCGATGGCCCGCTGGCCGGTCTGGCCGCCCGTGCCGTGGTGGTGCTGGACGAAAACGACAAGGTGCTGCACAGCGAGCTGGTTGGCGAAATCGCTGATGAGCCGAACTACGAAGCAGCGCTGGCCGTACTGAAGTAATGGTTGTGGGGCAGGGCGGCTGAATACTGTTCTGGCCCCTTCGCGGGTAAACCCGCTCCCACAGGGATATCACAGCCTTTGAAACCTGTGCCGTACCTGTGGGAGCGGGTTTACCCGCGAAGAGTCCGGCACAGGCAGCGGAAACCTTTTAGCCCGCTACCTGCTCCAAGCAACACCCTGTAAACGGCCCGGAACACGTTCCGGGCCGTTTTCATTTAAAGTTCAAACTCTTGGCAACGTCAGGCAAAGGTAAACCTCTGGTAAAGGCGCTTTGCTAAAACGATGTCAGTGCTTATCGTTCATCCTCCCCAAGTCGTCATTCCGAACAAGGTTCGTTCAACCCATGCAAGCGTCCAATTCCCGTTCCCCTCGTCGCTGGCTCGTCGGCCTGCTGATCCTGCTGCTGGTGGCTGCACTGGCCTGGTGGCTGTGGCCGGCAGCGACACCTGCGCATAAAGAAGCCAGTGGCGGGCGCGGTGGCAAGGGCATGGGCATGATGGGCGGGCGGCCGGGCTTCGGCGGCTCCAGCGACCCGGTGCCGGTGCGCGTCGAGCCGGTGCGGGTGGGCGACTTCCCGCTGTACTACAAGGCCCTGGGCACAGTCACCGCGACCAACACCGTCAACGTGCGTAGCCGCGTGGCTGGCGAGCTGGTGAAGATCCACTTCAAGGAAGGCCAGCAGGTCAAGGCCGGCGACCTGCTCGCCGAGATCGACCCGCGCCCGTACCGCATTGCCCTGCAACAGGCCGAAGGCACCCTGGCGCAGAACCAGGCGCAGCTGAAGAATGCCCAGGTCGACCTGGCCCGCTATAAAGGCCTGTACGCCGAAGACAGCATTGCCAAGCAAACCCTCGACACCGCCGAAGCGCAGGTGGCGCAGTTCCAGGGGTTGGTGAAGACCAACCAGGCGCAGGTCAACGACGCCCGCCTGAACCTCGATTTCACCCAGATACGCGCGCCGATCAACGGCCGCGTGGGCCTGCGCCAGCTCGACCTGGGCAACCTGGTGGCGGCCAACGACACCACTGCGCTGGTGGTGATTACCCAGACCGAGCCGATCAGCGTCGCCTTCACCCTGCCGGAAACCGAGCTGAGCACCGTGCTGGAGCGCTACCGTAGCGGCGCCAGTCTGCCGGTCGAGGCCTGGGACCGCAGTGACAGCAAGCTGCAGTCCACCGGCGTGCTGGGCAGCATCGACAACCAGATCGACACCACCACCGGCACCCTCAAGTTCAAGGGCCGCTTCGAGAACAAGGACCTGGCCCTGTTCCCCAACCAGTTCGTCAACGTGCGCCTGCTGGCCGACACCCTCAAGCAGGTGACCATGGCCCCGGCGGCGGCCATCCAGTTCGGTAACGACGGCACCTTCGCCTATGTGGTCAACGCCGAGAGCAAGGTCAATGTGCGAAAGCTCAAGGTGGGGGCCAGCGACGGCCAGAACAGCGTCATCCTCGAAGGCCTGAAGGCCGGCGACCGCCTGGTGCTGGAAGGCACCGACCGCTTGCGCGAAGGCACCAAGGTGGAAGTGGTCGAAGACAGCTCGCAAGTGCCGACCACGCCGGGTCAGCAGCTGCAAGGCCAGGAAGCCAAGGGCTCGGCACGCGCTGGTGATGTGCAGCCTGGTGAAGCACAGCCTGGTAGCGCAGCAGGCAAGGCGGGCGCATGAACCTCTCGCGTCTGTTCATCCTGCGGCCGGTTGCCACCACGCTGAGCATGCTGGCCATCGTCCTGGCCGGCCTGATCGCTTACAAGCTGCTGCCGGTTTCCGCCCTGCCGCAGGTGGATTACCCGACCATCCGGGTCATGACCCTGTACCCCGGCGCCAGCCCGCAGGTCATGACCAGCGCCGTTACCGCGCCGCTGGAACGCCAGTTCGGCCAGATGCCGGGCCTGGAGCAGATGGCCTCGACCAGCTCCGGCGGCGCCTCGGTGCTGACCTTGCGCTTCAACCTCGACATGAACATGGACGTTGCCGAGCAACAGGTGCAGGCCGCGATCAACGCCGCCAGCAACCTGCTGCCCAGCGACCTGCCAGCGCCGCCGGTGTACAACAAGGTCAACCCGGCCGACACCCCGGTGCTGACCCTGGCCATCTCCAGCAAGACCATGCCGCTGCCCAAGCTCAACGACCTGGTCGATACCCGCGTGGCACAGAAGCTCGCGCAGATCAGCGGTGTGGGCATGGTCAGCATTGCCGGTGGCCAGCGCCAGGCGGTGCGGATCAAGGTCAACGTCGATGCCCTGGCCGCCAACGGCCTGAACCTGGAGGACGTGCGCACCCTGATCGGCGCCTCCAACGTCAACCAGCCCAAGGGCAACTTCGACGGCCCGACCCGGGTGTCGATGCTCGACGCCAACGACCAGCTGCGCTCCCCTGAGGAGTACGCCAACCTGATCCTGGCCTACAACAACGGCGCACCACTGCGTCTCAAGGACGTGGCCGAAATCGTCGACGGCGCGGAAAACGAACGCCTGGCTGCCTGGGCCAATGAAAACCACGCGGTGCTGCTGAACATCCAGCGCCAGCCGGGCGCCAACGTCATCGAAGTGGTCGATCGCATCAAGGCCCTGCTGCCGTCGATCACCGACAACCTGCCGGCCGGCCTCGATGTTTCGGTGCTCACCGACCGCACTCAGACCATCCGCGCCGCGGTCAAGGACGTGCAGCACGAACTACTGATCGCCATCGCCCTGGTGGTGATGGTCACCTTCGTCTTCCTGCGCCGCTTCAGTGCCACCCTCATTCCTTCGATCGCCGTGCCGTTGTCGCTGATCGGCACCTTCGGCGTGATGTACCTGGCCGGCTTCTCGGTCAACAACCTGACGCTGATGGCCCTGACCATCGCCACCGGCTTCGTGGTCGACGATGCCATCGTGATGCTGGAGAACATCTCCCGGCACATCGAGGAGGGCGAGACGCCCATGCAGGCGGCGCTCAAGGGCGCCCGGCAAATCGGCTTCACCCTGATCTCGCTGACCTTCTCGCTGATTGCGGTACTGATCCCGCTGCTGTTCATGGCCGATGTGGTCGGCCGCCTGTTCCGTGAGTTCGCCATCACCCTGGCGGTGGCCATCCTGATTTCCCTGGTGGTATCGCTGACCCTGACGCCGATGATGTGCGCGCGCCTGCTCAAGCGCGAGCCCAAGGAAGAAGAACAGGGCCGGTTCTATCGCGCCAGTGGCGCCTGGATCGACTGGCTGATCAGGCACTACGGCAGCGCCCTGCAGTGGGTACTCAAGCGCCAGCCGTTGACGCTGCTGGTGGCCGTGGCCAGCCTGGCGCTCACCGTGTTCCTGTACATGGTGGTGCCCAAGGGCTTCTTCCCGGTGCAGGACACCGGGGTGATCCAGGGCATTTCCGAAGCGCCGCAGTCCACCTCGTTCGCCGCCATGAGCGAACGCCAGCAGGCCCTGAGCAAGGTGATCCTGCAGGACCCGGCAGTGCAGAGCCTGTCGTCCTACATCGGCGTCGATGGTGACAACGCCACGCTCAACAGCGGCCGCCTGCTGATCAACCTCAAGCCTCATGGCGAGCGTAATGTCACTGCCAGCGAGGTGATCGACCGCCTGCAACCGCAAGTCGACCGGCTGGTGGGCATCCGCCTGTTCATGCAGCCGGTGCAGGACCTGAGCATCGAAGACCGGGTCAGCCGTACCCAGTACCAGTTCAGCCTGTCGTCACCGGATGCCGAGCTGCTGGCGCAGTGGAGCGGCAAGCTGGTGCAGGCGCTGCAGCAGCGTCCGGAACTGGCCGACGTGGCCAGCGACCTGCAGGACAAGGGCCTGCAGGTGTACCTGGTGATCGACCGCGACATGGCCAGCCGCCTGGGCATCAGCGTGTCGCAGATCACCAACGCCCTGTACGATGCCTTCGGCCAGCGCCAGATCTCGACCATCTACACCCAGGCCAGTCAGTACCGCGTGGTGTTGCAGTCCAAGGATGCGGCGGTGATCGGCCCGCAGGCGCTGGAGTCGATCCACGTCAAGGCCACCGATGGTGGCCAGGTGCGCCTGTCGGCGCTGGCGCGTATCGAGCAGCGCCAGGCCCAGCTGGCCATTTCCCACATCGGCCAGTTCCCGGCGGTGACCCTGTCGTTCAACCTGGCCCACGGCGCGTCGCTGGGCGAGGCGGTGCAGGTGATCGAGCAGGTGCAAAAGGACATTGGCATGCCGCTGGGCGTGCAGACCCGCTTCCAGGGCGCGGCGCAGGCCTTCCAGGCATCGCTGTCGAGCACCTTGCTGCTGATCCTGGCGGCGGTGGTGACCATGTACATCGTGCTGGGCGTGCTGTACGAGAGCTACATCCACCCGGTGACCATCCTTTCGACCCTGCCGTCGGCGGCGGTCGGCGCCTTGCTGGCCTTGCTCATCAGCGGCAACGACCTGGGCATGATTGCCATCATCGGCATCATCCTGTTGATCGGCATCGTCAAGAAAAACGCGATCATGATGATCGACTTTGCCCTCGAAGCCGAGCGCCAGCAAGGCATGAGCCCGCGCGATGCCATCTACCAGGCCGCTCTGCTGCGCTTCCGGCCGATCCTGATGACCACCCTGGCCGCGCTGTTCGGCGCCGTGCCACTGATGCTCGCCACTGGTTCCGGCGCCGAGCTGCGCCAGCCGCTGGGCCTGGTGATGGTCGGTGGCTTGCTGGTCAGCCAGGTGCTGACGCTGTTCACCACCCCGGTCATCTACCTGTACTTCGACCGCCTGGCCCGCCGTTGGCGCCCGGCCACTGACGTGAAGCAGGCCGAGGCATGAACCTGTCCGGTCCTTTCATCCGTCGCCCGGTGGCGACCATGTTGTTGAGCCTGGCGATCATGCTGCTGGGCGGGGTCAGCTTCGGCCTGCTGCCGGTGGCACCGCTGCCACAGATGGACTTCCCGGTGATCGTGGTGTCGGCCAACCTGTCCGGCGCCAGCCCGGAAGTCATGGCGGCCACCGTGGCCACTCCGCTGGAGCGCAAGCTGGGCAGCATTGCCGGCGTGACCACGCTGACCAGCAGCTCCAACCAGGGCTCCACACGGGTGATCATCGGCTTCGAGATGGGCCGCGACATCGACGGCGCGGCGCGCGAGGTGCAGGCAGCGATCAACGCCACCCGCAACCTGCTGCCCAGCGGTATGCGCAGCATGCCCACCTACAAGAAGATCAACCCGTCGCAGGCACCGATCATGGTGCTGTCGCTGACCTCGGACGTGCTGCAGAAAGGCCAGCTGTACGACCTGGCCGACACCATCCTGTCGCAGAGCCTGGCCCAGGTACCGGGGGTAGGCGAGGTACAGATCGGCGGCAGTTCGCTGCCGGCGGTGCGGATTGCCGTCGAGCCGCAATTGCTCAACCAGTACGGCCTTTCTCTGGATGAAGTACGCACGGCGGTATCCAACGCCAACCAGCGCCGGCCGATGGGCTTTGTCGAGGACGCCGAGCGCAGCTGGCAGGTGCGTGCCAACGACCAGCTGGAAAGCGCCAAGGACTACGAGCCGGTGGTGATCCGCCAGCAGAACGGCACCATCCTGCGCCTGTCCGACGTGGCGAGCATCACCGACGGCGTCGAGAACCGCTACAACAGCGGCTTCTTCAATGACCAGAGCGCGGTATTGCTGGTGGTCAACCGCCAGACCGGCGCCAACATCATCGAAACGGTCGACCAGATCAAGGCACAGCTGCCGGCCCTGCAGTCGCTGCTGCCGGCCAGCGTGCAACTGAACGTGGCCATGGACCGCTCGCCAGTGATCAAGGCCACCCTCAAGGAAGCCGAGCACACCCTGCTGATCGCCGTGGTGCTGGTGATTCTGGTGGTCTATCTGTTCCTCGGCAGCCTGCGTGCCTCGCTGATCCCCAGCCTGGCGGTGCCGGTGTCACTGGTGGGCACCTTCGCGGTCATGTACCTGTGCGGTTTCTCGCTCAACAACCTGTCGCTGATGGCGCTGATCCTTGCCACCGGCCTGGTGGTGGACGACGCCATCGTGGTGCTGGAGAACATCTCCCGGCACATCGAGGACGGCCAGCCGCCGATGAAGGCGGCCTTCCTCGGGGCCAAGGAAGTGGGTTTCACCTTGCTGTCGATGAACGTGTCGCTGGTGGCGGTGTTCGTCTCCATCCTGTTCATGGGCGGCATCGTGCGCAACCTGTTCCAGGAGTTCTCCATCACCCTGGCGGCAGCGATCATCGTATCGCTGGTGGTGTCGCTGACCCTCACGCCGATGCTGTGCGCCCGTTGGCTAAAACCACACCAGGCCGAGCAGACCCGCCTGCAGCGCTGGAGCGACCAGTTGCACCAGCGCATGGTCGAGGCCTATGACCGCAGCCTGGGCTGGGCCCTGCGTCACAAGCGCCTGACTCTGATCAGCCTGCTGGCCACCATCGCTATCAACATCGCCCTGTACGTGGTGGTGCCCAAGACGTTGATGCCGCAGCAGGATACCGGCCAGCTGATGGGCTTCATCCGTGGCGACGATGGCCTGTCGTTCAGCGTGATGCAACCGAAAATGGAAATCTACCGCCGTGCCTTGCTGGCCGACCCGGCGGTGCAGAGCGTTGCCGGCTTCATCGGTGGCAACAGCGGGACCAACAATGCCTTTGTGCTGGTACGCCTGAAGCCGATCAGCGAGCGCAAGATCGATGCGCAGAAGGTGATCGAGCGCTTGCGCAAGGAAATGCCCAAGGTACCCGGTGGGCGCCTGTTCCTGATGGCCGACCAGGACCTGCAACTGGGCGGCGGCGGCCGTGACCAGACCTCTTCGCAGTACCTGTACTCCCTGCAGAGCGGCGACCTGGCGGCGTTGCGCGAATGGTTCCCGAAAGTGGTGGCGGCGCTGCGTACACTGCCGCAGCTGACTGCCATCGACGCTCGCGACGGTGCCGGCACCCAGCAGGTGACCCTGGTGGTCGACCGCGACCAGGCCAAGCGCCTGGGCATCGACATGGACATGATCACCACGGTGCTGAACAACGCCTACAGCCAGCGGCAGATTTCCACCATCTACGACAGTCTCAACCAGTACCAGGTGGTGCTGGAGATCAACCCGAAGTACGCCTGGGACCCGAGCACCCTCGAGCAGGTGCAGGTGATTACTGCCGACGGTGCCCGCGTACCGCTGTCGACCATCGCCCACTACGAGAACAGCCTGGCCAACGACCGGGTCAGCCACGAAGGCCAGTTCGCCGCCGAAAGCATCGCCTTCGATGTCGCCGAAGGCTACAGCCCCGACCAGGCCATGGCGGCGCTGGAGCGTGCGGTGGCCAAGCTGGGCTTGCCCGAAGAAGTGATCGCCAAGCTCGGTGGTTCTGCCGATGCCTTCGCCAAGACCCAGGAAGGCCAGCCGCTGATGATCCTTGGCGCGCTGGTGCTGGTTTACCTGGTGCTGGGTATCCTTTACGAGAGCTACATTCACCCGCTGACCATCCTCTCGACATTGCCCTCGGCCGGCGTCGGTGCCTTGCTGGCGTTGTACGTCACCGGCGGCGAGTTCAGCCTGATCTCGCTGCTGGGGCTGTTCCTGCTGATCGGCGTGGTGAAGAAAAACGCCATTCTGATGATCGACCTGGCCTTGCAGCTGGAGCGCCACCAGGGCCTGACACCGGAAGAGTCGATCCGCCGGGCCTGCCTGCTGCGCCTGCGGCCGATCCTGATGACTACCCTGGCGGCCATCCTCGGTGCCTTGCCGCTGCTGCTGAGCCGCGCCGAAGGCGCGGAAATGCGCCAGCCGCTGGGCCTGACCATCATTGGCGGCCTGGTGTTCAGCCAGATCCTCACCCTTTACACGACACCGGTGGTCTACCTGTACCTGGACCGCCTGCGTCACCGTTTCAACCGTTGGCGCGGCGTGCGCACCGACGCCGCCCTGGAAACCCCGCTATGACTTTTGCCCAGACCCCACTTCATCGCGCCCTGCAGACGCTGACCCGTGGGCGTGGCTCGCGCCTGCTCAGCGCCGGGTTGTGCGTCGCCTTGCTCAGCGCCTGCACCCTGAGCCCGGACTACCACCGCCCGGAGCTGAGCAGCACGGCGCAGTTCAAGCACGCCGAAGGCTGGACCCAGGCCACGCCGTCCGATGCCATCGCCCGCGGCGCCTGGTGGGAAATCTACGGCGATGCCGGGCTCAATGCACTGGTCGAAGAGCTCAACCGCAGCAACCAGACCGTGGCGCAATCGGAGGCTCAGTACCGCCAGGCCCAGGCGCTGGTGCGCAGCAGCCGGGCGGCGCTGTTCCCCAGCCTGGACCTCAGCGTCGGCAAGACCCGTTCGGCACAGGGCACCGGCAGCTCCAGCTCGAGCCTGTCCAATAACAGCAGCGGCATACGCAACACCTACAACGCCCAGCTTGGCGTCAGCTGGGAAATCGACCTGTGGGGCAAGCTGCGCGAGACCCTCAATGCCAACCAAGCCAGTGCCGAAGCCAGCCTGGCCGACCTGGCCTCGATCCGCCTCAGCCAGCAGTCGGAACTGGTGCAGAACTACCTGCAGTTGCGGGTGATCGACGAGCAGAAGCGGCTGTTGGAAGCCACTGTGGCAGCCTATGAACGTTCGCTACGGATGAACGAAAACCAGTACCGCGCCGGTGTCGCCGGCCCTGATGCGGTGGCCCAGGCGCGTACCCAGCTCAAGAGCACCCAGGCTGACCTGATCGACCTGATCTGGCAGCGCGCCCAGTTCGAGAACGCCATTGCCGTGCTGCTGGGCAAGACCCCCGCCGACTTCGCCCTGGCTGACAGCAAGGCCATTCCGGCGCTGCCGCAAATTCCGGTGGCCTTGCCCTCGCAGTTGCTGGAGCGACGCCCGGACATCGCTGCAGCTGAACGCAACGTGATGGCGGCCAACGCCAATATCGGCGTGTCGCGGGCGGCGTATTTCCCGGACCTGAGCCTGAGCATGAGTGGCGGTTATTCCAGCAGCAGCTTCAGCAACTGGATCGAACTGCCCAACCGCTACTGGTCGGTGGGCCCGCAGCTGGCGCTGACCTTGTTCGACGCCGGCAAGCGCAGTGCCGAGGTGGACCGCACGGTGGCGGTGTATGACCAGACCGTGGCGCAGTACCGCCAGACCGTGCTCGACGGCTTCAAGGAAGTGGAAAACCTGCTGGTGCAGTTGAAGGTGTATGGCGATGAAGCGGTAGTGCGCCAGGAGGCACTGGATGCCGCCCGCGAGTCGTTGCGCCTGACCGAGAACCAGTACCGCGCCGGGCTCATCGGCTACCTGGATGTGGTCAACGTGCAGACCACGGCGCTGAGCAACGAGCGCAGTGTGTTGAACCTGCTGCAGGGGCGCCTGGTGGCCAGCGTGCAGCTGGTTGCCGCGCTGGGCGGTGGTTGGGATGCGGAACAGGCGTTTGCCGAGCAGGATTGAAATATTCGCAGTGCTTTGTGGGAGCGGCCTTGTGTCGCGAAAGGGCCGCAAAGCGGCCCCAGGTTCTCGACACAATGGCTGATATTGCTGGGGCTGCTTCGCAGCCCTGTCGCGACACAAGGCCGCTCCCACAAAAGAGAATGCATTTCTGCGAGGCCGTATGGCGTCTTCCCTTTGGATCCTTTCCCATTCGCAAAAACCCCGTGCGTTTCGCTTAAGCTTGAGTACAATCGTCAGCTTTTTCCGGGCCTCCCGTCCCGCCGCTGGAACTCCCAATGCTGACCGGTAGCTACTCCTTTTCGCTGGTGTTGATTTCGCTGTGCGTAGCGATCCTGGCGTCCTATACCGCCCTTGACCTGACAGGCCGCATCGCCATGGCCAAAGGCCGGGCTGCCTGGCTGTGGATGGTGGGGGGCGCGCTGGCCATGGGCATCGGCGTGTGGTCGATGCACTTCATCGGCATGCTCGCTTTCAGCCTGCCCATAGACCTGGGTTACGACCTCGCCCTGACCGCGTTCTCGCTGCTGATTGCCGTGTTGTCCTCGGGCTTTGCCTTGTGGCTGGTCAGCCAACCGAGCCTGCCGGGACTGCAGTTGGGGTTTGGTGCGCTGATCATGGGCGCAGGCATCGCCTGCATGCACTACACCGGTATGGCCGCGCTGCGCATGCTGCCGGGCATCGACTATGACCCGACGCTGTTCGGTGCTTCGCTGCTGATTGCCGTGGGCGCCTCGGCAGCGGCCTTGTGGATCGCCTTCCGCCTGCGCGCGCACACCCCCTATGTGCGGCAGATTCGCGGCCTGGCGGCAGTGGTGATGGGCTTTGCGATCGTCGGCATGCACTACACCGGCATGGCGGCGGCGAACTTCCCCGAGGGCAGTTTCTGCGGTGCACTGGCGGGCGGCGGTTTGCAAGGCGATGGTCTGGTCTACCTGGTGTTGATCACCACCCTGGCCGTACTGGCAGTGGCCTTGCTCACCTCGGTGCTGGACGCCCGCCTCGAGGCGCGCACCGCCGAGCTGGCCCGCTCGCTGACCCTGGCTAACCAGGAACTGACCCAACTGGCCTTGCACGACACGCTCACCGACTTGCCTAACCGCACCCTGCTGGCCGACCGCATCGAGCAGGCCATCGCCAAGGTGGCGGAGCAGGGCGGCTGTTTTGCCTTGATGTTCATCGACCTGGATGGCTTCAAACCGGTCAATGATGCTTTTGGCCATCACATCGGTGACCTGCTGCTCAAGGCCGTGGCGGCGCGCCTGCGCGGTCACCTGCACAGCCAGGACACGCTGGCGCGTATCGGCGGCGACGAATTCGTGCTGCTGGTGGAACTGCGTGAGCCGAACGATGCCATGGATGTGGCAGTCAAGCAGGTCAACCTGGTGTCACGGCCGTTCCGCGTGGCCGAGCATGACCTGCAACTGACGGCGAGCCTGGGCATCGTCCTGTACCCGGGCAATGGCCAGGACCAGCACGAGCTGCTGCGCAATGCCGACGCCGCCATGTACCACGCCAAGAGCGCCGGCAAGAATGGCTACAGCTTCTTCGACGTGTCGATGAACAGCAACGCCCGCCAGCAATTGCAGCTATTGCAGGACCTGCGCCAGGCCCTCGAGCAGCGTCAGTTCCGCCTGCACTACCAGCCCAAGTTCGACGCCCAGGCCTGCCAGCCGATCGGGGCCGAGGCCTTGTTGCGCTGGGAGCACCCGCAGCAGGGCCTGTTGCTGCCTGACCGCTTCATTGGCCTGGCGGAAAAGACCGGCCTGATCATCCCCATTGGCGAGTGGGTGCTCATCGAGGCCTGCCGGCAGATGCGCGAGTGGCTGGACCAGGGGTACCAGGGCTGGCGCATGGCGGTGAACCTGTCGGCCATCCAGTTCTGCCATGCCGGGCTGGTCGAGAGCGTGGCCCGGGCCCTGCAGCAGA
Source organism: Pseudomonas sp. SF2 (assembly GCF_036858055.1). NCBI lineage: Bacteria > Pseudomonadati > Pseudomonadota > Gammaproteobacteria > Pseudomonadales > Pseudomonadaceae > Pseudomonas > Pseudomonas sp. SF2. The sequence continues at coordinate 31,616 of NZ_JAMBDI010000020.1, forward strand.
GCAACCTGCCGGCCAACTGCCTGACCCTGGAAATTACCGAAACCACTGCCATGCACGACGCCGATGCCAGCCTCACGGTGCTGCAGCAGTTGTCCGACATGGGCGTGGACTTGTCCATCGATGACTTTGGTACTGGCTATTCCAGCCTGATGTACCTCAAGCGCCTGCCAGCCAACGAGCTGAAGATTGACCGCGGCTTCGTGCGTGAGCTGGAGCAGGACAGTGACGATGCGGCGATCGTCTCAGCCATCGTCGCGCTAGGCCAGGCGCTGGGCCTGCGCATCGTTGCCGAAGGGGTGGAGACCGACAAGCAGCAGGACTTCCTGACCCGCCTGGGCTGCGATTCGTTGCAAGGCTACCTGCTGGGCCAGCCGGTGCCAGCCGAGCAGTTCATGGGCAAGTTGCAGGCCATGCGCCAGGAGAGTACGGCAGTGGGCTAGACCGCGTCACGCAGGGTGAAGGCGGGCATGAAGGCATCCATCTCCGCCTCGACGGCCTCGATGATGCGCTCTACATCGGCGGCGGCCATGATCGCCGAGCAGGGGATGCCGGCAATCGCCAGCAGGGTTTCACCGGTGGCGCGGTCAAACAGCCGTGCAACCATGCTGCGTGGCGCATCCATGCTGGCTTCGAAGCCCAGCGGGTGGAAATGCCAGCGCATCACCTGGCAGGCGTTGGGGAACGTCATCTTGTTCATGCCAGCCTCCTTGTCCTACCTGGACGTGGTGAGTGGGTGGCCACATCGATGCGGCCGCCGGGAAACTAACCATAGCACCTGCCACGCGCGATTCTCGGCGGCAAACAAGACAAATGTGTTAATGCATGACAGCGGTCACATCCTTGTCACGGAAGCTGTCCGGCGGGGGCTGCCAGGCAAACGTTTTCCTTACACGATTGCAGCGGCTACCGGGGAGGTAGCTAGATTTTCTGGTGAGGCTGTCGTTCAGTATTTTCCGACGAGCGGCGCGGCGGTCATTGGGTATTTCCCTTAATCAACGCCTGCGAATATGAGTGCGTTGTTCTCCCAATTGGTTCGGTGATTGAGTGTCAGCTCTCGGTGCTCGCGGAGTTGGAGGTTCAAGTGTCAGGTGCAGGGTGTTGACCCTCATGGAGAGCTCTGTTGGCACCGCAGCAGCAGCAGCGGTTATTACTTCGCGGCCTGCTTCAAAAATCGGGGTTAGCTGCCTGCCCGCATCACGCAAAGTGTCCGCGACAACTTCATCAACCATTCGAATTAGCGCTTCGGTAGCGCGATTGAAATGACGTGAAGCCGTCACCGTCGTTCGAGCAACGGCACGAAGCAGGTAACGGAATATCGGAAATTGACCGCTTGGATCATGCCTGTTGATGGGGTCTCCCAGGCAGTAGCTGTAAGGATTCGCTCCCCCTTTGTCAAAAGGAGACAGCATGTCAGGAGATGTAAAGCGGAAAACTTCGGGTTTATAAACCCGTCGTCCATTGCCCAATGGATATCCGCCAGACGTCTCATCGAAGTGTTGACCGACGAACGCTGCCATGAGCAGGGCAGTCCCTATGCGGCCTCCTCCAAAGGGAGGGTATTGATAGGCTGACGGTGCTGCGGAGCTCCCTATGACCGATTCTGCCGAATCCAAATGAAAGAGCTGTACCTTCCTGTTGCTTGATTGCTGCCCGATCGCGACTGCCTGAGCCATTACTAGTCGTTCAGCCCTCGACCCAATCAAACTACACAGACGGTTTGATTGATAGAAATGTCTGGTAGGGCTTGGTGGTTTCTCAAGAGCCGTCATGTTATCGACCTGTGGAGGTTGGTGGGCTTTTGATTTTTTCTATTGGTTAACCTGGCGTCTACTGGCAAAACTGGCAGGTCATCAACCTAATAGCCCAGCTGCGATGTTGATGGTGAATCCTAGAATCGCGGTATTGAAAACAAACCCCACCAGCGAATGCGCCAGCACTACCCGTCGCAGCCCCCGCCCGGCAACGCCCACGTCGGAGGTTTGTACCGCCACGCTGATGGTGAACGAGAAGTAGTGGAAATCCCAGTAATCGGGGTTGCGTTCGCCATCGGCGAAGCGCATTGGCGGTTCGTGGTTTTGTCCGGTATAGAACAGCCGCGCGTAGTGCAGGCTGAAAATACAGCCTATCAACAGCCAGGAGCCGGCCACGGTCAGGCCGGTGTAGAGGTAGTGCAGGGCCAGCGCCGTGCCTTGCAGGCCACGGCTGGACACCAGTTGCAGGGTGACGGCGGCGAGGCTGGCGATGGCGGCGATGCACACGGTGAGCAGGACCAGGCCGGCGTTTTCGTCTTCGACGCGGGCGACCTTGCGCACCTTTTCCGGGCTGGCGCTGTAGCTCAGGTAAAGCACTAGCGCCAGGTACAGCCACACGCCCAGGTTCCAGCCGGCGAGGATGTGCTGCACGCTGTCGCTGGCGGGGATCAGCCAGCCGCCGAGCAGGCCGACCACGGTGGCGATGCTCAGGCGCGGGTGGGTGCGGGTCAGGCGGTGAAAAGCCATGGGGCCTCGTTTTCGGGTGTATGGGTACCACTCTAGACGGTCATTACAGAGATGAGGGGCATGCGCGGGTCCATTGTGGGAGCGGGCGAGCCCGCGAAGCAGGCACCGCGTTGGATTCTTCGCGGCTAAAGCCGCCCCACAGGGTGTGCGGTGTGCTCACTGATTCTTTGCTGCCGCCCATCGCGCGCTCTTGCAACTCTCAGTACACTGCACGCTCCAACACCAACATTCGTTGAACTCGAGGTTTCTGCATGACGCTCAGTCCTTTGGCAGGCAAGCCGGCTCCGGCCAGCGTGCTGGTCGATATTCCCCGACTGCTCACCGCCTACTACACCGGCCGCCCCGACGCTGCCGTGGCGGCCCAGCGCGTGGCCTTCGGCACCTCGGGGCACCGGGGCACTTCGCTTGAATTGAGTTTCAACGAGTACCACGTCCTGGCCATTACCCAGGCCATCTGCCTGTATCGCCAGGAGAAGGGCATCGACGGCCCGCTGTTCATCGGCGCCGATACCCACGCGCTGTCGGCACCGGCCACCGCCAGCGCCCTGGAAGTGCTGGCGGCCAATAGCGTGCAGGTGATGCTGTCCAAGGATGACGAATACACGCCGACGCCGGCGGTATCCCACGCCATCCTCTGCCATAACCGTGGCCGCGCGCAGGGCCTGGCCGACGGCATCGTCATCACCCCGTCGCACAACCCGCCGCAAAGCGGTGGCTTCAAGTACAACCCACCCAATGGCGGCCCGGCCGACAGCGACGTGACCAAGTGGATCGAGGCCAAGGCCAACGAACTGCTGGCCGCTGACCTGGCGGGGGTCAAGCGCATGGACCATGCCCAGGCGCTACAGGCATCCACCACCCAGCGCCACGACTACGTGAGCAACTACGTGGCCGACCTGGAAAACGTTATCGACTTCGACGTCATCCGCGGCGCCAAGCTGCGCCTGGGCGTCGACCCGTTGGGCGGGGCAGGGGTGCGCTACTGGTCGGCGATCGCCGAGCATTACCAGCTGGATCTGGAAGTGGTGAACACCGAGGTCGACCCGACCTTCCGCTTCATGACCGTCGACTGGGACGGCCAGATCCGCATGGACCCGTCCTCGCCATACGCCATGCAGGGCCTGATCGGCCTGCGCGAACGCTTCGACGTGGCCTTCGCCTGCGACCCGGACCACGACCGCCATGGCATCGTCACCCCGGATGGCCTGCTGCAGCCGAACAACTACCTGGCCGTGGCCATCGACTACCTGTATCGCCACCGCCCGCAATGGCGCAGCGATGCCGCCGTCGGCAAGACGGTGGTGTCCAGCGGCCTGATCGACCGCGTCACTCAGCGCTTGGGCCGCGAGCTCTACGAAGTGCCGGTGGGCTTCAAGTTCTTCGCCCAGGGCCTGTTCGACGGCTCGCTGGGCTTTGGTGGCGAGGAAAGTGCGGGGGCTTCGTTCCTGCGCCGTGATGGCTCGGTCTGGGCTACCGACAAGGACGGGCTGATCCCGGCCTTGCTGGCCGCCGAAATGACCGCCCGCACCGGGCGCAACCCGAGCCAGGCCTACGCCGACCTGACCGAGGCGCTGGGCAAGCCGTTCGCCACCCGTGTCGAAGCCAAGGCCGATGCCCGGCAGAAGGCTTTGCTGAGCAAGCTGGCGCCGGAGCAGGTGAAGTCGACCGAGCTGGCGGGTGAGCCGATCGTGCAGATCCTCAGCCATGCACCGGGCAACGGCCAGGCGATTGGCGGGCTGAAGGTGATGACCGCCAATGGCTGGTTCGCCGCGCGCCCGTCGGGCACCGAGGACATCTACAAGATCTACGCCGAAAGCTTCATCGACGAGGCGCACCTGCAGCGCCTGGTGCAGGAAGCACAGGTGCTGGTGGATGCGGCGATTGCCTGACAGGTAACAAGCCGCTTGGTTCTGCGGCATGGTGTAAATTGGAAATAGTCCTATTTACACCGCCGCAGGGCTTTCCCCATGATCGACGCCGCAACTGTATTGGCCTCAAGGGCTGTGCTATCCCTGTGGGAGCTGGCTTGCCGGCGATGAGGCCTGACAGGTTACACAAGACTGTTGCTCCCCCAGGAATCGCGTCTGCCCCAAAGGCCTCAGCCTACAATCGCCCGCCCAAGCTTCTGCGCCTGGCCCAGCAGCACCCGCATCAAATGCATCGCTGCATGTGACGGCGGCTCGAACCGTGAATAGACAAAGCTGATATCGAAGTGAATCTCGTCGGCCAGTGGTACCACCGCGAGCCCGCTGTCCTGCGCGACGAACTCGTCGATCACGCTGATGCCCATGCCTTGCTTGACCAAGGCAACTGCCTCGTTGGCATTGGTAAACGACAACAGTGATTTCAGCTGCACCCCGCAGCGCCCGATATGCTCGGCCAGCAGTTTGCCAAACGGCATGTCGGGCCGGAACAGCAGCAAGGCATGGCCCTCCAGCTGTTGCAAGGTCAGTTCGGGTTGCCCGGCCAGAGGGTGGCCGGGTGGCATCACCACCACCATGCGCCCACGCATGAACGCCTGCGAATGCAGGTGGTCATGCACCACCGGCAGGGCGGCAATAGACAGGTCGACCTTCTTCGACAGGATCTGGTTGGGCATTTCGCCCATTAGCGAGGTCTGCCATTCGATGTTCAGCGACGGTGACTCACGCTTGAGCTGGGCCAGGGCGATCGGGATGACTACCGTGGACAACGACGCGCTGCACGAGATGCGCAGCTTGCGCTGGCCGCCGGCGGCCAGTGCCACGGCGCACTCGTTGACCTCCAGCGCTGCCTGGTACACTCGCTCGACTTCGCGGAACAGCACCTGCGCTTCTGCCGTCGGCACCAGGCGGTTGTTGATGCGCTCGAACAGCGGGTAGGCCAGGCGCCCTTCGATGTACTGGATCAGCTTGCTCACCGCCGGCTGCGACACATCCAGCAGCTTGGCCGCCGCGCTGATCGAACCGGTCAGCATCACTGCCCGGAACACTTCCATGTGCCGCAGTTTGAACACCATCGGGCTGGCGTCCGTGCCTTCGTTGCCAGGCAACATGTGTATTACCTTAGGTTATGGTCTGCGCCATCTGGGTATGAGCGCCACCTTTGCACTACGCAGTACTCTGAGCCCAGCCTGATCGCCCTTGTGGCTTACGATAACAACATCTGCCGGGGAGTGCTGCGTGAGCATCTTTGATGAAGCGAAGATTGATTGCCATAACCATCTGTTTGACCCTGCGCGTTTCCCTTACCACCCCGATGCTCCCTATGCACCTTCCGGTCAGGAGGTTGCCACCCAGGAACAGTTCAGCCGTGTGATGGACGCCTACGGTGTACAGCACGCCTTGCTGGTGGGGGCCAACAGCGGCTACCACACTGACAATCGCTGCCTGCTGCATGCGCTGGCCAGCGGGCAGGGGCGGTTCAAGGGCATAGCAGTGGTCGAGCCGGATATCGGCCTCGACGCGCTGGCCGCACTGCAGGCGCAAGGGGTAGTCGGTATCGCCTTCAACCCCGCGCTGTACGGGGTCGCCAGCCTCAAGGGCGTTGAAGGGCTGTTCGGCAAGCTCGCCGAACTCGATCTGTTCGCGCAGGTCCAGGTGTGCAAAGACCAGTTGCCGGACCTGCGTGGCCTGCTGCAGGGCTCACGTGCGCGCCTGCTGATCGACCATTGCGGCCGGCCAGATGTGGCGGCTGGTGTGCAGCAGCATGGTTTCCGCGCCCTGCTGCGGCTGGCCGATAGTGGCCGGGCCTGGGTGAAGCTGTCGGGTATGCAGAAGTTCGCCGCGGCCGATGCATTGCTGGAGCAAAGCCGTGCCTACGTGCACGCGCTGCTCGAAGCCTTTGGTGCGCAGGGTTGTGTATGGGGTTCGGACTGGCCGTTCATTCGCCAGCGCTCACGAGTGGACTACGGTCCGCTGCTGAAATTGGCGGAACGCTTGATGCCGGACGCCCGGCTGCGTCGCAGTGTGATGTGGGACACCCCACGACGGCTGTTCGGCTTTACCACGGGCGGCGTGAGCTGAAGTTGTTTTGCATTTATCGCCAGGTCTTGCGCTGACTCTTTCAGGAGCGGCCTTGTGTCGCGATGGGCTGCGCTGCCCATCGCGACACAAGGCCGCTTCTGCAATTGACCGCATAAAAAGCCGATCAGACCGAATCAGGCACCACCGCGATCACGTCGATCTCCATCAGCCATTCGGCCTGGGCCAACCCGGCCACCACCAGCCCGGTGGAAATCGGGAACACCCCCTTGAGCCACTTGCCCACCTCCTTGTACACCGGCTCGCGGAAGCGCGGGTCGGTGATGTAGGTGGTGGTCTTGACGATGTGCGACAGGTCCGAGCCGGCTTCTTCGAGTAGTTGCTTGACGTTCTTCATCGCCTGCTCGGCCTGCGCCCGTGGGTCACCCAGGCCCACCAGGTTGCCTTCGAAGTCGGTGCCGACCTGGCCGCGCACGTAGATAGTGTTGCCGGCGCGCACCGCCTGGCACAGGTCGTTGTCCAGGGTCTGGTTGGGGTAGGTGGCCTTGGTGTTGAACATGCGGATGCGGGTATGGGTAGGCATCAGTGGGCTCCGAGGGTGCTGACGTTGCTGATCTTGGGCTGTTGCTGCTCATCCGCTGCGCGTTGTTCGCGGTCGCGGTAGGCGGCATAGGTGCGTTGCGTGGCGATGTGGCCGGCGACGTGCTTGGCGTCGTGCCACACGCCCCAGATGAACGACGAGCCGCGGCGCGACAGCCACGGCAGGCCAAGGAAGTACACGCCCGGCTCGCGGGCCACGCCGCGTTGGTGCTGGGGCTTGCCGTTGGCGTCGAAGGTGTCTACTTGCAGCCAGCTGAAGTCGACGCCGTAACCGGTGGCCCAGATGATGCTGGTGACACCGGCCTTGGCCAGGTCCAGCTGCTGCAGCGGGTTGCGCATGCACTCCGGGTCTGCCAGGCGTTTGCGGGCTTCGGGCTCTTCCGGCAGGTCCAGGCCATTGCGTTCGATGTAGGCATCGGCGGCATCGAGCAGGGCCAGGTAGTTGTCGTCGCCGCGGTTGATGTTTTCGACCAGGTTGTCCTGGAAGCGCGCCACGCCGTTGTCGAACGACTGGGTCAGGCCGACCAGGGTCATGCCCTGGTGGGCGAGGGCGCGGAAGTCCACGGTGTGGCCGCCACGGGCGCCACTGACGGCAATGGTCACGTGCTCGCGGCCAGGCTTGGCGATTTCCGCATCCCACTCACCCAGCACGCCCAGCCACCAGCAGAAGTCGCGGTTGCGGTAAGCGCGTGGCGGGCGATCGTGGGCGCCGACCGAGAGGTACACCTGGCGCCCGGCACGCATCAGTTCTTCGGCGATCTGTACGCCGGAGGAACCGGCGCCTACCACCAGCACAGCGCCTTCGGGCAGTTGCTCGGGGTTGTAATAGGCGGCGGAGTGGATCTGGTGCAGGTTGCTGTCTTTCGGCGCGATGGCCGGGATCACCGGCTTCTGGAACGGCCCGGTGGCGGCGACCACGCGGTTGGCGCGAATCACGCCTTCATTGGTTTCGATGGTAAAACCGGGGCGGTCGCTGTTGCGCAGCACTTTCTTCACTTCGATGCCGGTGCGTACGGGCAGATTGTACTTGCGTACGTACTGCTCGAAGTAGTCGGCCACCTGATCCTTGCCGGCGAAGGCATCGGCGTCGAGGTTGAATTCCAGCCCCGGGAAGCGGTCGTGCCAGGCCGGGCCGTTGGCTACCAGCGAGTCCCAGCGGCCAGTGCGCCAGGCCTCGGCGATACGCTTGCGCTCCAGCACCAGGTGCGGCACGCCAAGCTTGCTCAGGTGTTCGCTCATGGCCACGCCGGCCTGGCCGGCGCCGACGACGAGGGTGTCGATTTCGAGGTTGTTCAGTGTCATGTCCGAGCCCTTGTTCAGGCGGTTTTTGTCAGGTCGGTTTGGAGGACCGCCGTTGCCTGGGGCCAGACTAGGGATGCTGTGGAAATGGCGAAAATAGTATTTAGCTGGGGCTTGCCGATAAAACGGCGAAGGCCTTGAATCCTGCCGCCTGCAGCGGTTCCAGGGGCGGTTTTGCCGGCGCTTTTTTCAAGCGCTTCGTGGTCATAGTTTTTTCCTCGGCAAACCCTCGGAAAAAGGTCGTTTCGCCTGCCGGAAGGTTCCACCCAGAATGCCGTACATCGCACAGCACAACAGGAACCATGACATGACTTTTTCCATCATTGGTCGTTGCCAGGAAACCGGCCAGGTCGGTATTGCCATCAGCTCTTCGAGCATCGCCGTGGGCGCCCGCTGCCCGTGGGTACGTGCCGGTGTGGGCGCGGTCGCCACCCAGAACATCACCTTGCCGGCGCTGGGCCCGCAGATTCTCGATGCCCTGGAACAGGGGCAGTTGCCACCTGCCGCAGCGCTGGACCGGGTGCTGAGCGCCAATGGCTGGAGCGAGTACCGCCAGGTCACGGTGATCGACAGCCATGGCCAGGTGGCGCTGTTCACCGGTAAGGAAGCCCTGGGCACGCACCACGCCGTGGTCGGTGAGCAATGCGCGGCGGCAGGCAACCTGTTGGCCTCGACCCAGGTGATCGAGGCAATGGTACAGGCCTTTGAACAAGCCGGCGGGCATCTGGCCGACCGCCTGCTGGCCGCCATGCACGCGGCGATGGCCGCAGGCGGCGAGGCCGGGCCGGTGCACTCGGCGGCGTTGAAGATCGCCGGCGAGCTGACCTGGCCGCTGGTGGACCTGCGCGTGGACTGGGCCGAGACGGACCCGATCGCTGCACTCGATGGCCTGTGGCAGGCGTACCGGCCGCAGATGCAGGATTACGTCACCCGTGCCCTCAACCCGACTGCCGCGCCAAGCTACGGGGTGCCGGGCGATGAATGAATTTGCCAGCCGCGCGCTGCTGGCCCGGCTGATCGGCTTTGCCACGGTCAGCCGGGATTCCAACCTTGAACTGATTGCCTTCATCCGCGACTACCTGGCCGGGTTGGGCGTGCAGAGCGAGTTGTTCCATAACCCGGAGGGTACCAAGGCCAACCTGTTCGCCACCATCGGCCCCAGGGACGTTGGCGGCGTGGTGCTGTCCGGGCATACCGATGTGGTGCCGGTGGACGGCCAGGCCTGGACGGTCGAGCCGTTTGCCCTGAGTGAACGCGACGGGCGCCTGTATGGCCGTGGCACGGCTGACATGAAGGGCTTCATCGCTTCGGTACTGGCGGCTGTGCCCGCGTTCCTTGCCCAACCGTTGCGCCTGCCGGTGCACCTGGCGTTCTCCTATGACGAAGAAGTCGGCTGCCTGGGTGTGCGCTCGATGCTGGCCGCGCTCGAGCAGCGTCCGCACAAGCCGCGGCTGTGCCTGATTGGCGAGCCCACCGAGCTCAAGCCGGTGCTGGGGCACAAAGGCAAGCTGGCGATGCGCTGCCAGGTGCAGGGTGCGGCGTGCCACTCGGCGTATGCGCCCTATGGGGTGAATGCCATCGAGTATGCGGCGAAGCTGATCGGCAAGCTGGGTGAGATCGGCGATGCCCTGGCATTGCCGGCGCATCACGACGAACGCTTCGACCCACCGTTCTCCACTGTGCAGACCGGTGTGATCAAAGGGGGCAGGGCACTGAACATCGTGCCGGCGGAATGCGAGTTCGATTTCGAAGTGCGGGCCTTGCCGGGGTTCGAGGCGCAGGCAGTGGCCGACCAGCTGCAGACCTATGCCGAGGCTGAATTGCTGCCGCGTATGCGCAGGGTCAATGCGACCAGCGCCATTCGCCTGCAGCCGTTGAGTGCGTATCCGGGGCTGGCCACGCCGGCGGATAGTGAGGCGGCTCGCCTGGTGGCGTTGCTCAGTGGCTCGGATCAGTTCGGTACGGTGGCGTTTGGTACTGAAGGCGGGCTGTTCGACCAGGCAGGGATCCCGACTGTTGTGTGTGGGCCAGGGAGCATGGACCAGGGGCACAAGCCGGATGAGTTCGTCAGTGTCGAGCAGTTGCGGGGGTGTGATGCCATGTTGCTGAGGCTGGTGGACTACCTCAGGCAGGGTTGATTGCGCTGGCCTCTTCGCGGGTAAACCCGCTCCCACAGGATCTCGTCAGTCTCAAGGCCTGTGCAGTACCTGTGGGAGCGGGTTCACCCGCGAATGGGCCGCAGCGCGGCCCCGGGTATTCAGAAGGTAGCCTTGACCTGCAGGCCAACCACCAGCGCGTTGTCGATGTCCTTCCCGGAGAACGCGCCCGGTTCGATGATGTACTGCACATCCGGGCGCAGGTTCAGCCACGGCGTGGCCTGGTAGCCATAGCTCAGCTCGACCAACTGCTCGGCGCTGTCGATGTCGGGGAACGGCTGCCCGGCATTGAGCGCGGCATCTTCCAGCACGTCGCGGCTACGCGGGTTGGGCACGGCACGGCCATAGCCCAGCGCCACGGTATCCTTCGGGCGGCTTGCGAACGGCTTGTACAGCACCACGCCGGCGCCATACCACTTGGTGAACGGTGAGGCAGCCTTGCTCGACGCCGAGTACTGGCCGAAGGCATGCAGGCTGCGGCCCGGCGAGCCCTGGTCGTTCCACACGGCCTGGTCGACCAGCAGGTAGTGGCCGCCACGGCCGGACACTTCCTCGTCGCTGCCGATGCGCTTCACGTCGGAGCTGTCGTAGTAATAGCCCAGTTTGTACTCGCCAGGCAGCTCGCCCTGCAGCTTGTACACCAGCTCTACCGGTACCACGGTGCCGGTGGTGTGCTTGGGGCCCAGGTGCCAGGCGCGGCTGGAGTTGCCGTTGCTTTCCGGGTCGACGTTGAACGCTGCCACACGCAGCTGCCAGGACGGCGACAGGTCGTACTTCACCCGCACGCCCAGGTGGGCATTGGGGTAGTTGGTCCAGCCACTGCCGCCAGACATGTTCAGCGGGTGGCCGCAGAAGCCGGCGTTCATGAAGTTGCACAGGATGCCGCTGTCCAGGCCACCGAGGTCGTTGCCCATGGCCATGTAGCCGAGCTTGACGTTGAGTGCCGGGGTGAACAGGGTACGCTCGTAGCTCAGTTCGGTCAGGCGGGTGTACAGGCCGCCGAAGTTTTCCTGGATCGGCAGGCGGTTGCCCACCAGGTCTTCCGAGGCGCTATTGCCGCGGCGGTCGTTGATGGTCAGCTGGACCTTGCCGCCGTTGTCCAGGCCATACAGTTTCGACAGGTCGAACTGCACGCCCAGTTTCAGGTTTTGCGAGTAGCGCGCCGAACGGTGCAGGCCGCCATGGGCGTTGTAGGCGGTTTCGCCGCTGTAGTCGCCGGTGAACCTGACGCCGTCTTCTTCCAGCTGGTGACGCAGGCCGCCCCAGTCACCGGTCAGGGTGCTGCGGGTCATCAGGTCGCCGTCGGCCAGGGCAGAAGTGCTGGCCAGGGCCAGGAGCAGGGTGGGTGTGATGCGAATTGCGGATGGCATTGCTGAATCTCGGGTTGTCTTCTTGGGCCTCTTCGCGGGTGAACCCGCTCCCACAGGGACTGCACCATCAGTAAGGGCAGTGCTTATCCTGTGGGAGGGTTTACCCGCGAAGAAGGCGACGCGGTCTTACGGCAAGGCGTAAGAAATCACGTAGTCGCCACGGTCAGTCGACTGGCGCGCGCCGCCAGCAGTGATCACCACGTACTGTTTGCCGGTCTTCGGCGAGACGTAGGTCATCGGGCCGCCCTGGCTGCCCACTGGCAGGCGAGCTTTCCAGATTTCGTTGCCGTTGCTGCTGTCGTAGGCGCGCAGGTAGAAGTCCTGGGTGCCGGCGATGAACACCAGGCCGCCCTGGGTCGACAGGGTGCCGCCGAGGGTCGGCAGGCCGATCTTGATCGGCAGGTGCATGCGGATGCCGAGCGGGCCTGTGTCTTCAACGGTGCCTACCGGTACCTGCCACGCCACCTGGCGGGTTTTCATGTCGATGGCGGTCAGGGTGCCGAATGGCGGCGCCTGGCACGGAATGCCGGCCACCGACAGGAAGCGGTTCTTGTTCACCGCATACGGGGTGCCCTTGAGCGGTACTGCGCCCATGCCGGTGTTCAGCGCTTCGCCACCGGAAGCAGCATTGCCCTTGTTCTGCGACGGGATCATCTGGATCCACAGGCCCAGGCGCATGTCGTTGACGAAGATGAAACCATGTACCGGGTCGGTGGAGATGCTGCCCCAGTTCATGCCACCCAGCGACCCCGGGAAGCTCAGCGACAGGTCGGTGCCTGGCGCGGTGTACAGGCCGTCGTAGCGCATCTTCTTGAAGTTGATGCGGCACAGCAGCTGGTCGTACGGGGTCGCGCCCCACATGTCCGACTCGGTCAGGGTCTGCGCGCCGATCTGCGGCATGCCCACCGACTTCGGCTGGGTTGGCGAGTACGGCTCGTCAGGGATGTTGCCTGGCTTGACCGGTACTTCGTCGACCTGGGTCAGTGGCTTGCCGGTGGCACGGTCGAGCACGTAGATCTGCCCGGCCTTGGTGCCGATCACCACCGCAGGGACCGACTGGCCGTCGTCCTTGGTGAAGTCGATCAGGCTCGGCTGCATTGGCAGGTCGAAGTCCCACAGGTCGTTGTGCACGGTCTGGAACACCCACTTCTGGTTGCCGGTGGTGGCGTCCAGGGCCAGTACCGAAGCGCCGTAGGTATGGTCCAGCTTGCTGCGTTCAACACCGTAGATGTCGGTGGACGACGAGCCCATCGGCAGGAACACGGTGTTCATCGCCGGGTCGTAGGACATTGGCGCCCAGCTGTTGGGGGTGCTGCGCACATAGGTGCTGTCGCCCTGCGGCGCCTGGCGATCCTCCGGGTTGCCAGGGTCGAAGGCCCAGCGCATTTCACCCGTGATCACGTCGAAACCACGGATCACGCCGCCTGGCATGTCGGTCTGGACGTTGTCGGCGACGCGGCCGCCGACCACCACCGTGGTACCGGCCATCAGCGGTGCCGAGGACAGCTGGTAGTAGGAGTCCGGTACATTCCCCAGGCCGGCCTTGAGGTCGACCTGGCCGTTGTTGCCGAAGCCCTGGCAGAACTCGCCGGTGTCGGCGTCGACGGCGATCAGGCGGCCGTCGATGGTGTTGGTCAGCAGGCGACGCTGGCAGTTGGCACCGGCCGGTACGCTCGCAACGGTGATCGGCGAACTGTTCGGCTGGGTCGGCTGGGCGATGGCGGCTGTGGCGTCGAAGTAGGCCATGCCACGGCAACGCTGCCAGACCTTGGACTGGGCGTTGATCGCGTTCTTCCACAGCTCCTTGCCGGTGTCGGCATCGAGGGCGATCAGGTTGTTGTGCGGGGTGCAGATGAACACCTTGTTGCCGACCTGCAGCGGGGTCAGCTGGTCCTCGGCACCGTTGCCGTCGCTGAGGGCCACGTCACCGGTGCGGTAGGTCCAGGCCACTTTCAGCTTGTTGACGTTGTCGCGGTTGATCTGGTCCAGCGCGGCGAAGCGGCTGCCACCTTCGGTGTTGCCGTAGTGGGCCCAGTCCTTCTGCGCTTTGTCGGCCTCGACCGGGGTCATGCCCGGGCCTTTGCCGGTGGGGGCGACGCTGGGGTGGGCAACGAACATGTTGCCGGCGGCGATCACCAGCACCACGGCCATCACCCCGGCAACGCCATAGGCACCACGGCCGGTGCTGGCGCCGTTGGCACGGGCCAGCAGCGGGTAGACCAGCGCCACCACCATGCCGATTGCGCCGAACATGAACAGGCGCGAGAACAGCGGCCAGAACACCAGGCCAGCGTCGACCAGCGCCCAGATGGCAGTACCGACCAGGAACGCCGCGTACAGCCAGGCGCCAGCCGGCTTGCGGCGAGCGATAAGGACACCGGCGATGGCCATGGCCAGGCCGCCGGTCAGGAAGTACCAGGAACCGCCCAGGCCGGCCAGCTTGACGCCGCCCGCAGCCAGGAGCAGGCCGAGCAGGGCGATGATCACGCCCAGGCCGACCAGGATGATGTTTGTGGCGCCAGAGGCGCGCGGTGTTTCTTTCATGCCAGGGATCTCAGCAGGTGGAATGCGCGCAGTGTAATCTCTTAGCTTGCTAATTAACAAGTTGGTACATAATTTTGTGGGGCGGATTGTCGCAGGGATGAACTCGTCAAGGTGTGGCTAAAAGTCTAGATCAGGTGCTTAAAATTGCAGTAATCAGGGTGTTCATGCCGGTTGTGTAACCTGCATTCGACTTTAGCCGGACAGGGAATGACCGGGTTCACGCTGGCCACGGAGTGGCGCTGCTGTAGAACACCGCCAGCCAGACGGTGGCTGTGCCGGGAGCGGTCCATTCCACGCGGTGGCGATAGTGCGGCGGGATGTCCAGGCAATCGCCCGGCGCCAGCAGGCGGGTGTGGCTCTCGTGCTCGAAGCGCAGGCCGGCGGCTCCACTGAGCAGCACGATCCATTCACCTTCGGCCTGGTCGTACCAGAAACCAGGCGGGCTGGCCTGGCCGCTGGAAACAATGCGCTCAACGCGCACGCCCGGGCGGCTGAGCAGCTCGTCGACCTGTTCGGCGCAGGTGGGGTCGCAAGGGGGCAGTGTGGTCAGCAGGTTGGTCGGTGTCATGGAAAGCCTCGTCTGGATGGGGGTAGTTCCACTATGGACGCAATTGCCGCGCACCGCGCTTCCTGACCCGCCCGGCTGTTTGTAAGAGCTTTCCGAGATTTGAAAGACGGGCAGCAAATGGACAAACTCCTGGCGATGAAGATGTTCGTGGCCACCGTCGATGCTCAGGGCTTTTCTGCCGCCGCCCGCCGGCTTGGGCTGGCGACATCGTCGGTGACGCGCCTGGGCGATGCCCTGGAAACGGCGTTGGGCGCCACCTTGCTCAACCGCTCCACCCGCCAGTGTGCTTGCCGGTGGAGTTCGGCAGGCGGGTCATCGCCCCGCACCTGGGGCCGTTTCTGGCGCAGCACCCGGCGCTGGAGCTGGACATCGACCTCAGCGACCGCCTGGATGACCTGCCTGCGCTTTCGCTATGGGCAGAAAGGGCGACCCTGGCGCGGCCAATGACAGCATCAACGCCCTGTACCTGCGGGGCGCAGGGGTCGGCGGTGGCCAGTGCGCTGTTCAGCCAGTTTGGCTGGCAAGGTGTGGCGCTGGTGGGGGCGGGGTTACCGGGCGTGGCCTTGCTCATCTTCCTGGCCAACGCGCGCCGGGGTTGAACGGTAGCAAGCGGAGCCAGCAATTTTGCAGTGATGCGAAGATCCTGGGGGCGCTTCGCACCCCTTTCGCGACGCAAGGCCGCTCCCACAAAAAACTGCACACGCCTGTATCAGACGCTATCGCCCAAGCGGCAATGCCACACCAATCAAGGCAAACAGGCTGCCGCAGCAGCGGTTGAAGCCTTTGCCGCCCTTGGCCAGCCATGGCCGGATGCGAAACGCCAGGCGTGCCAGCAGGTATTCGACCAGGAACTCGACGCAGGCAAAGGTTGTCGCCATCACCACGAACTGCAACAGCAACCCACGCTGCGGGTCGATGAACTGCGGCAGGAAAGCACCATAGAACAGCAACACCTTAGGGTTGGCCATGGCCGACAGCAGGCCTTGGCGGAACAGGCCGGCATTGCCCAGCCGCGCGCTTTGCGCGGTCAGTTCCAGGTACAGGCCCGGGCTGCGCCACAGCTGGATACCCAGCCAGATCAGATAGGCACCACCCACCCATTTGAGCACGCTCAGCACCGAGGCCGAGGTCTGCAGCAACGCGCTGAGGCCGAACATGGCCAAGGCGATCAGGGCGCTGAAGCCAAATACCCCGCCGACGATGGTGAACAACGTCCGGCGTGTGCCATACAGCGCACCGTGGGTCAGGGCCAGCAGGCTGTTGGGGCCTGGGGTCAGCGACAGGCCGATGCTGGCCAGCAGGTAAATGAGCCAGGTGTCGAGTGCCATGGTGGGAAGTGCCTTGTTGGTAAGGAGGGCGCCAGTCTATGGCGCCGGCTTCATTCAGAAAGGGTATGATCTGGACATTTAATGGTTGTTCCTGGACGCAATGCCATGCAGCCCGATATCCGCTTGCTGATCTTGCCGTTACCGGATTTTGCCCTGCTGCCGTTCGGTGCCTTTCTCGACAAGTTGCGTTTCAGCGCCGACGACGAGGACTACAGCCAGCAGCGCTACTGCAGCTGGACCGTGGCAGGGCTAAGCCTCGACCCGGTGCCGTCGAGCAGTGGCGCGGTGGTGCAGGTCGAGGCCATGGCTGGCCAGCTTGAGCTGGCCAGTTTC
The DNA here is from genome assembly GCF_036858055.1 of Pseudomonas sp. SF2. Classification (NCBI taxonomy): domain Bacteria; kingdom Pseudomonadati; phylum Pseudomonadota; class Gammaproteobacteria; order Pseudomonadales; family Pseudomonadaceae; genus Pseudomonas; species Pseudomonas sp. SF2. The sequence goes on from NZ_JAMBDI010000020.1 coordinate 48,274, forward strand.
GACTACCTGGTGGTGTTCGGCGGGCGCAATGCCATGGCCACTGCCGCACTGGCGCCTCGCTACAAGGCCTTGCTCCGGCAGGCCGGCAAAGCGGGCGTCAAGCTGGTGGGCGTCGACAACGGCGCCTTCCTGTTGGCCGCCTGCGGATTGCTGCAGGGGCACAAGGTGGTGGTGCACTGGCGCCACGAAGCCGAATTTCGTGCGGCTTTCCCTCACCTACAGGTGCTGAGTGAGCAGCTGTATTGCATCGACGGTAGCCGCATCACCTGCGCCGGTGGCACCGCGGCCATCGACCTGGCCGTTGCGCTGTTGTCACGCGCCTGCGGGCGGACCCGGGCGCTCAAGGGCCTGGCCGACATGCTGGTGGACGAAACCCGCGATAGCCGCCATGCCTTGCGCTCGCTGGAGCAGGGGACCGGGCAGGGGCGGCAGGTGCAGCGCGCGCAGGCGTTGATGCGTCATCACCTGGGTACGCCGTTGGCGGTGGAGCAACTGGCGGCGGAGCTGGGCATCAGCCGGCGCCAGCTGGACCGGCAGTTTCACGCCAGCCATGGCATGAGCGCCAAGGCCTGGTGGCTGGAGATGCGCTTGCAACAGGCGCGCTGGCGCTTGCTCAACTCCAGCCACAGCCTGGCGCAGATTGCCGATGAAGTGGGCTTGGGCGATGCCAGTTACCTGGGCAAGTGCGTGCGGCGACGGTTTGGTTGCACGGCCCGTGAACTGCGCTGTCACGTAGAAAGCTGAATTCACAAGCGGTCCACGTACCCTGTGGGAGCGGGTTTACCCGCGAAGAAGCCACCGCGCTGCATGGCACCGGCTGCGCCGGTGTTCGCGGCTGAAGCCGCTCCCACAGGGACCCTGCTAATTCAATGAGTCCTATGAAAGCGGGTTTACTGCGGCGTCCCGAACAACCCGGTCCAGTAAATCCCCGCATCACTCTTCGGGTCCACCGCATACGCAGCGCCCAGTTCACGGAAGTCCGGGTTCATCAGCGTCGCGCAATGCCCCGGGCTATCCAGCCAGCCATCGACCACCTTGCGCGCAGTGTCACGCCCGGCGGCGATGTTTTCGCCGATCTGCTGGTACAGGTAGCCGGCCAGTTCTGCCCGGTCACCGGGGGTGCGGCCATCCTTGTCGATGTGGTCGAAGAAGTTCTGGTTGGCCATGGCCCGGGTGTGGTTGGCGGCGACCCCGGCCAGCACCGTGCTCCAGCTCAGCGCGGGGGCGGCGGCGAAGGGCTGGCCACCGCATTGGCGCGGTACCTTGCGCGCGGCATTGATTTCCTGCAGCACCTTCTGCCCCTCGGCCTGCCAGTCGCCCAGGCGGCCGCTGAGCAGCGGCCGCGCCAGCACGATGCGCCAGTCGCGGCCTTCCTGGCTGACGCCGATATCGACGAACTGTGGGTCGAGCACCACCTGGCAGAAGCTCTCTTCGATGGCATGCATGGCAGCGCGCGCATCACGCGGCCCCGACAGGCTGATGGCCTGCACGTTGACCATTGGGTAGGCGGCGCGGGTCATGGCCTGCTGCAGGTCGCGGGTACCCTCTGGCGACAGCGCCAGACGGGTATCGCTGTTGAGCGGCGGCAGCTCCAACGACGCTTCGCCACCGCAGGGCTGGGCCTTGCTGCGGTAGACATTGATCGAATCGATCAGTTGCGCCTCTTCGCCGGTGGCAGCCAGTGCCCCGGTCGAGACGACCAGGCCCAGCGACAAGGCGGCAACGGATGACAGGACGCGCATGTGGATCTCCCTATGACTGGCAGCGTCGTGGTTTGCGCTGCTCATCCTACACAAGCCCAGGGCTTTTGGCCCGGGATCGTGCAAAGCAATGAAATCGCCGGCATTCGTTGCTGGCGGCAAAAGAGGGAGTAGACCACTGGTCGGCGGAAAAGTGCGATGACTTGGTAATCATTCGTATCACACCGTACCTTGCAGCCGTCACAGTCTAGCCAAGCGCAAGCATGAGTACCAAAGGCAGGGTGGCGGCAGCCACCACGGTCTGCAGGGCGATGATGGTGGCCATCAGCGGTGCGTTACCGCCCATTTGCCGGGCCATCACATAGGAAGATGACGCGGTCGGCAGTGCCTGGAACAGCACCGCTACCACCGCTGCCTGGCCACCCAGGCCAAGCATGCGGCACAGGGCCCAGGTGGTCAGCGGCATGATCAGGAACTTGAATGCCGACGCCGCCATCAGCGGGTGCACCTGTTGGCCCAGGCGGGCGCCACCCAGGGCGGCGCCGACGCACAGCAGGCCCAGCGGCAGGGCGGCCTGGCCCAAGGCCTTGACCGTAGGTTCGATACCTGCTGGCAAGCCTAGCCCGCTGGCGCGCAGCAGCAACCCACCGGCGCAACCAACGATCAAGGGGTTGGCGAAGATCGCCCGCAGCACTGTGCCTGGTGAGCTATGGCGGGCGCTGAAACGGGCGAACACCAGTACGCAAAGCAGGTTGACCAAGGGCACGATGGCAGCGTTGGCCACCGCCGCCAGGGCGATGCCGGCGCTGCCGTAGATACCGGCTGCAAGGGTGGCGCCGATGTAGTTGTTGAAGCGGATGCCGCCCTGGAACACCGAGGTGAAGTCGGCGCCATCGTGGTTCATTGCACCCTGGTAGAGCACCAGCAGCACGGCCCCGGCCAGGGTCGAGAGCATCAGCACGGCGACCATGCCCAGCACCGGTACGCCATCGAGGTTGGCGGTGGCCAGACCGTGGAGGAACAGCGACGGCAGCAATACGTAATAGCTCAGGCGCTCGGCGCCGGGCCAGAAGTTATCGGCGAGGAAGCCGCGCAGGCGCAGGAAAGTGCCCAGGGCAATCAGCAGGATGATCGGCAGCAGGGTGGTCAGCAGCAAGTGGAGCATGATCGACGTTCCGTGGTCGGGTACGGGGCACAGACTACTGGTGCGGATCGATCTGTAAAAACGTTGTTTTCTTTACTGACTGTTGAGGAAAAATGCATGTTTGCTCTGGGGGCGCTTTGCGCCCCCGGCAGTCTCACGCCTCCAGCGCAGTCTTCAATACCGCACTCAAATGCCGCCGCTGGCTCTTCTCATGCTCCAGCAACACCACCCGCCGAGTCAGTTGCGGTTCGCCAAACGGCAGGCAGGTGGCCGGTGGCAAACGTTGCAGGTCGTCATCGGCCATGGGGATGATCGCCACGCCCAGGCCCATCACCGCCATGCGCGCCAGCGCTTCCTGGCTGTCCAGCTCCATCTGCTCGCTTACCTGCAAATGCTGCCGGCGCAGTTCCTGCTCGATCTGTCGCCCGGCCCAGGCACGCTTGTCGAAACGCAGGAACGGCTGGCTGGCCAGCAACTGTGGCACGCTTTGCCCGGCCAGGTCGGGGCTGGCGATGGCCCAGAAGCGGTCTTCGAACAACGGCGTGAAGTCCAGGCTCTGCGGGTAGGGGCTGACCGGCTCGGTGGTGATCGCTGCATCGAGTTCGCCGTCTTCCACCCGCCGTGCCAGCTCTGCCGACATGCCTGAGGCCACGCTGACATGCAGCTGTGGGTGGTGCGCCTTTATCCACACCAGCGCCTTGGGCAGGCGCCGGGCCAGCACCGTGTGGATCGCCCCCAGGCGCAGGCGGCCGCGCAGGCTCGGCCCGCTGGCCAGGGCGTCGGCCAGCTCGTCGTAGGCCCCCAGGATGGTCTCGGCGCGGGCCACCGCCAACTGGCCGGCTTCGGTCAGCGCCACCTGCCTGCGGCTGCGGTCGAACAAGGTCACCTGTAGCTCGTCTTCGAGGGTCTTGATGTGCAGGCTCACCGCCGAAGGGGTGAGGCTGAGCAGGTCGGCGGCACGGGCGAAGGTGCCGTGGCGGGCGATGGTCACCAGGGTGCGCAGGGCTTTGAGGGACATGCGGATGGGTCCGGTTTCAAGCTGACAGGGCTGCATTGTCAGGCCCGGCCCTATCGCCGGCAAGCCAGCTCCCACAGGTACTTCACCGGTGGTGGCTGGCCGGCGACAGGGCCGGGCAGGCAACGCTGTTCAACGTGCATTACGCCCATAGGCCTGGCTGATCCGGTCGATCACCATGGCCAGGGCGACAATCGCCAGCCCGGCCTCGACGCCTTGACCGACATTCAGGGTCTGGATCCCCGACAGCACGTCCTCGCCCAGCCCGCGGGCGCCGATCATCGAAGCCACCACCACCATCGACAGGGCCATCATCACCGACTGGTTGAGCCCGGCCATGATGCTCGGCAGCGCCAGGGGCAGGGCGATGCGCCGCAGCCGCTGCCAGCGGCTGGCCCCCAGGCCATGGGCGGCTTGCAGCAGCGAAGGGTCGATCTGGCTCAGGCCCAGTTCGGTCAGCCGCACCAGCGGTGGCAGGGCATAGATCAGCGTGGCGAACACGGCGGGCACCTTGCCCAGGCCGAACAGCATCAGCACCGGAATCAGGTAAACGAAGGCCGGCAATGTCTGCATCACATCCAGTACCGGCAACAGCAACCGCTTCGCCAGCGGCCGAGCAGCCAGCAGGATGCCCAGCGGCACGCCCACCAGCACGCAGAGGCCGGTACTGACCAGCACCAAAGCCATGGTCTGCAGCAGTTTGTCCCACAACCCGAGCATGCCGATCAGGGCCAGCAGCGCCACCAGTACCGCGCTGCGCAGCAAGCTGCGGCTGGCATGCCAGGCGAGCAGGCCTGTCAGCAATAGCAGCAGCCACCACGGCAGCAGGCGCAGCAGGGTTTCCAGGCCGACCAGCAGTTGCAGCAACTGGTCAGAGAGGCTGCGCAGGTGATCGCCGTAGTTCAGCACCAGCCAGTCGACCAGCCGGTTGACGCTGTCGGCAAAGGAGAACTGCAGGCTTTGGGGGAAGCCGCCGCTCACAGGCTGCCCTCGACCTTGGTGGCAATGTCCGCAGGCAACCAGGCTTTCCACACCTCGCGGTTATCGCGCAGGAAGGTGAGGGCAGCATCGCGGGGCGGCGTGCGTTTTTCGCTCATGTCGGCCAGTGCCTTGTTGAGGCGGTCGATGGGCAGGTCGACCCGCTCGAACACGCTCACCAGCTCCGGGTAGCCGTCACGAAAGGCCTTGGACACGCCAATCGACAATTTGGCCGGCAGCGAGCGGCTGCCCTTGGGCTTGGGGTTTCCGGCATCGGTGAGGGTCGCCCAGGCCTGGGCATCGAACGGCGGCTCTTCCAGGCGTATGAGTTTGTAGCGGCCCATCAACGGGGTCGGGTTCCAGTAGTAGAACAGCACCGGTTGGCCACGGCGGATGGCCGAGCCGATTTCGGCATCCATGGCGGCCCCGGAACCGCTGCGGAAGTTGGTATACAGGTCGCTCAGCCCGTAGGCCTTGAGTTTCTGGCTGTTGACGGTCTCGGATGTCCAGCCGCTGGGGCTATTGAGAAAACGCCCTTTGTCGGGCGACTCGGGGTCACGGAACACCTGCGGGTAACGCTTGAGGTCATCGACGCTACGCAGGTCGGGTGCCATGGGCTTGAGCTTGCGCGTGGCATCGCCTTCGACCACATAGGCCGGTACCCACCAGCCTTCTTCGGCATGCTTGACCGTGTCGCCCAGCGCGAACACCTGTCCGGCCGCTTCTGCCTTGACCCAGGCAGGGCTGCGCCCGGCCCATTCCTCGGCGATCACTTGCAGGTCGTTGCGTGCCAGCGCCACTTCCATGCTGACCGTGCTGCCGGGCAGGGTGTCGGTGGGGTAGCCATACCCACGCTCGACGATCAGGCGCAGGATTTCGGTGGTGAGTGCGCCGCTTTCCCAGCCGATGGCGCCAAAGTGGATGGGCTCGCTGCGCTCTGCCGACGCGGCGCTGTCGGTGCTGGCCAGGCCTACGGCGAGCAGCAGGCCGGCCAGCAGCGTTGGAATTTTCTTCATCAGGGCCCTCGTCGGTTGCCGTGGGGTAGGTGCGGGCAAGTGTAGACGACCCCTCCCGCGCCTTGCCGACGGCGGTAGGGAACGGGCTCCTGCTGCCAGCGGGGGCCGCGGTTTGCAAAGGTGCGTAGTGCCGTTTGGCAAGCACATTTTGCGAGGCATTCCTGATGACGCTGGACTTGAATTTCGTCTATTACCGCAACTTCCGATTTGATGGAAAGCTACACGTTCGTTGCAGTGGCGCAGACCTGCACAAGGTCGGTCGCATTCGCTACGAACTGGAACGGGCCGGCCCTGATGGCCCGGTGTCCTTCAGAGGGGTTTCGGCCTATTCCCAGGCCCACACCGGAAAACTCAGTGACCACGGCTGCCCAGCCACATTACTCGCCGAGGAGGAGGCGGGGGTCTACACCATTCGGCCAAGGGTGGTGTTGCGGGATGAACATGCGCGGGCGATGAACCGGCCTGTCGGAGGGGCCGGTGTCATCGACATGCCGCCGCTGGTACTCGACATCAAGGCTGAGGAACTCAACCGCAGTGTGCTGGACAAGGTTCCGTTGCCCTCTGATAGTGGGCGTCGCAAGCGGGCGTTGGCGTCCGCGGACGTGGCCGACCCTGCGCTGCCCCTATTGGCACCAGGCACCTCGTACCCGACCCTGGTCATCGAGTTCAGTGTCGGGGGGTATGAGCACTTCCTTCGAGACCTGGAGCCCGCTTCGGGCTCTGCCCTGTCGCGTTACTGGCCGAACCTGAAGTCGGTGATCGCGCCCAGGCCTGTCCTGGACAAACATGAAATGGACGATGACAGGCTTCAGGTACTCCGTCAGTACTATTACCTCGACCAGCCTGACAGCATGCTCAATGACACCTATCTGGCATTGCTCAAGTCGTTGGCCGCGCTGGATTACGTAGTATCCATGCAGGTGTTGCCGGTAACGTCGGAACCAAACCTTGTCGCATTCGTGCTGGCGGGGCTGTTGGCAACCTTGCTGACAGGTACTGCAGTGGTGGCAGGCAGCAGGGCTGATGAAAATGCCCAACCCACGCCCGACTTCGAACCACGCCAGAACTACCTCGACGAGCCCGGCCCCCGCTGGAAGGGCCTTAATGCACGCAAGGCCTGGGCCGGCAAGGTGACGGGCAAGGGCGCGCGGATTCACTTCAGCGACGGTGGTTTGCATGTTGGGCATGAAGACCTGCGTGGCAACCCGGCCTTGAGCGTCGTGTCGCTTGAGCCAAACCATGATCCGCGCCATGGCACTGCTTCAGTGGGTATCATTCTGGCGAAGCGTAACGGGTTCGGCGCCACGGGGATCAGCCATGACAGCGAGCTGTACCTGTACAACAACCGCGCGAGAGATGCCCAGGGCAATTTCCAGGCGCTCAAGGATCTGCTGCGCAATGTAGAACCCGGGGACATCGTCGGCATCAATCGCCAAGCTGCAAATGTCGACGTGCTGAGCACGCGGCTGCCGTCCTTGCACGACAAGGCCTGGTGGACCGTCATGCAGCAGTTGAGCCAGCGCGGTGCGGTGGTGGTCAATGCCGCGGCCAATGGCAGCAGCAAGACCCTTGCAGAACGAAATACCTTTGAAGGGCACGGCGTGGATCTGGCCAATTGGCGCTACTTCAATGACCACGGCGATTCGGGCACCATTCTGGTGGGCGCCAGCCGCTCGTATGACGGCAAGCCCCATACCTACTCCAACCACCATTACCCTTACCGCATGCTCAATGCCTGGGGCGATAGTGTAGTCACGCTTTCCTATGGGGACTTGCAGGACTTGTCTGGTGAGGGCAGGGACTACACAGACAGCTATGCTGGCACTTCCAGTGCTACGCCGATGGTGTGCGGCGCGCTGAGCCTGATTCAGTCCTACGCCCTGGAGCAGCATCACGTCTATCTCAATGGCAACCAGATGCACCAGTTGGTCATGGAGTCTGGTTACGACGATGCCACCCTACCGGATACCGATGTGATGCCGATGGGCGCCCGACCCAATGTGCATGGTGCGTTGGTGCTGCTGGACCGCATCCTCGGCGGCGGCCGGTTCGCGGCCTGAGCCAGGGCCGGCAGGTGCCGGCCCTGAGCCATTCACACGCGGAACTGGTCCATCAGCGCCTGCTGCTGGTTGGCCAGACTGTTCAGCGACTGGCTGACCCGCGCCGACTCGTTGGCCTGCCCCGACAGCGACTCGGTGACATCACGGATGGTCGCCACGTTGCTGTTGATTTCCTCGGCCACCGCGCTTTGCTCCTCGGCGGCCGAAGCGATTTGCAGGTTCATGTCGGTGATTACCGTCACTGCCTGGCCGATGCGCTGCAGCGCGGTGACGGCCTGGCCAACCTGCTGCACGCCGCCCTGGGCCTGGCGGTGGCTGTTGTCCATGGCACCGACCACCTCGCGGGTACCGTTCTGCAATGCCTCGATCACCTGGCGGGTTTCTTCCACCGACTCCTGGGTACGCTGGGCCAGGTTGCGTACCTCATCTGCCACCACGGCAAAACCACGGCCGGCTTCACCGGCGCGGGCCGCCTCGATGGCAGCGTTGAGTGCCAGCAGGTTGGTCTGTTCCGCAATCGAGCGGATCACCTCCAGCACCGAACCGATCTTCTCGCTGTTCTGCGCCAGGCCCTGGACTTCGGCCATGGCATTACTCATGTCGGCGGCCAGGGCATCGATGCTGTGGGTCGTGCGGTCGATCACCGCCAGGCCTTCGCGGGTGGCCTGGTCGGCGTCGCGGGCGGCCTGCGCTGCCTGCGCTGCGCTGCGGGCGACATCCTGGGCGGTGGCGCTCATCTCGTGCGAGGCGGTGGCCACCTGGTCGACCTGACGGTACTGCTGCTCCATGCCGGCGCTGGTCTGCGTGGCAATTGCCGAAGACTGGTCGGCGGTGCCTCGCGCGGCCTGCACCGAGCGTTTGACCTCGGCGATGGTCGGCTGCAGCTTGTCGAGGAAACGGTTGAACCAGCCGGCCAGTTCGCCCAGTTCATCCTGCTTCTGGTAGGTCAGGCGGCGGGTCAGGTCACCTTCGCCGCTGGCGATGTCCTTGAGCATGCTTGCCACGCCGAGGATCGGCCGGGTAACGCCACGGGCCATCAGCCACACCATCAGCAGGCCGGCAATCGCCGCGGCCAGGCCCAGGCCAAGTTCCAGCAGGGTACCGCTGGTGTTCAGCGCGTCCAGTTCCTGTTTCAGCGCATCGGCCGGCCCGGTCAAGGCGTTTTCCGGCACGTCCAGCAGCACGCCCCAGGGCTGGGCGTCCGGGATCGGCCGGAACGCCGCCAGCACCTTCAGGCGCTGCTGGTCGTGCACGATGGTCAGCTTGCCATCGGCCAGCTTGCGCACCAGCTCGGCACCTTTGGCTGTGTCGACCTGGTCGAAGCGCTGGGCCAGCTTGCTGGCATCGGCGCTGTAGCCGGCCAGCAGGCCGACCGGGCTGAGGATGCCGACCGTGGTGCGGCCTTCGTACAGGCTGCGGCTGGCCTCTTGGCTCAGGGCCTGCAGGCTGTTGAGGTTGATGTCGATGGACAGGGTGGCGATCACTTTGCCGTCGACCGTCAGCGGGAAGACGATGCTGGTCATCAGCACCTGCTGGCCATCGATTTCATAGAAATACGGCTCCACCACGCACACCTTGCCGGACGTGCGCGGGCACACCCACCAGGTGTTGGCCGGCTGGCCGCTGGGGCCGATCTCGGTGTTGGCCATGTCATGCTCGGGCAAGGCCATGGCCGTCAGCTGGCCGACACGCGGTTGCGACCAGTACAGGGCGAAGCGCCCGGTTTCATTGCTGCCCAGCTCCGCCTTGCCGGCGAACAGGCTGTCCTTGTTGTCCAGGGCGTTGGGCTCGAACACCAGCGACAGGCCGAGCAGGTCGGGGTTGGCCTGCAAGGCTGCGCGCACCTGGCGGGTCATGTCCTCGCGCAGGTCGAAGGCATCGAGAAAACGCTTTTCCGCCTGCTCGCGCAGGAACAGCACCTGACGGGCGAAACCGGCGCCGTACTGGTAGGCGTCCATGAACTGGCGGCGGATGTTCAGCGCCTGCACCTCGCCCTGCGACTCGATGCGCGACTGCGCCGACTCGGTCAGCATCTGCATGCTGCTGGCCTTGACCAGGTCCGAGCTGTGGTCCATGCGGTACAGCGACAGGCCGACGAGCAGGGTGACGATGCCGGCCAGGCAGAGGCCGGCGAGCAGGGTGATCTTCCACTGGATGGAGAATTGTCGCAAAGGCATGGGGGCGTATCCCTTTTTTGGACAGTAAGGGTTATGGCTTTGGATCTGGGTTGGGCTGGGGCTTGGCTGGGGATGTGTGTCGCCTGGAAGATCGAGCGCCGC
>NZ_JAMBDI010000020.1:58513-117694 GCF_036858055.1 Pseudomonas sp. SF2
GGGCCAATTATTCCTGTGGGAATTGTGCGCGAACGCCTTGGCGTATGGCTCGATATCGCGTCGAACGAACAAGCGGTCGCGCGCGTTGGCACAGGCGATACTGGCCCGAAACAAATGTAGGAGCGAGCTTCGCTCGCGATGCGCCGCGCGGGTGGCGCTCGATCTCCCAGGCGACACACATCCCCAGCCAAGCACCTCCCAGCCTCCTTGCTATATCGGCCCGCACAATTTTTTCTTTATTCAAACATTCAATTTAAATTTCTGCCCTCTGTGTAATGCGCCGCAACAGGGCGCTTTTGACATCTGCCGCCCACTGCTTCAGAGTGCGCGCTTTTTTTCTGTCGCAATGAGGTAAGCCAACCATGAATGCAGTGATCGCCGCGGTCGGCATCATGCTGATACTCAGCCTGTCCCGCGTGCACGTGGTCATCGCCCTGATCATCGGGGCCCTGGCCGGGGGGCTGGTGGGCGGCCTGGGCATCGAGGGTACGCTCAAGGCCTTCAATGGCGGCCTCGGCGGCGGGGCCACGGTGGCACTGTCCTATGCACTGCTGGGCGCCTTTGCCGTGGCCATCGCCAAGTCCGGTCTGGCCCATGCCCTGGCCGACCGCGCCCTGGCCATGATCGACCGCCAGGGCCATGCCAATGGCGGCAAGGTCAAATGGTTGCTGGTCGGCCTGATGCTGGTGGTGGCGGTGTCGTCGCAGAACATCCTGCCTATCCACATCGCTTTCATCCCGTTGCTGGTGCCGCCATTGCTGTACGTGCTGACCCGCCTGCGCATCGACCGCCGGCTGATCGCCTGCGTGATCACCTTCGGCCTGATCACCCCTTACATGTTCTTGCCGGTGGGCTTTGGCAACATCTTCCTCAACGAAATCCTGCTGGCCAACGTTGCCCGCGCGGGTGTCGACGTGAGTGGTGTGAATGTCACCCACGCCATGGCCATCCCGGCCGCTGGCATGTTGGCCGGCCTGTTGCTGGCGGTATTCATCAGCTACCGCAAGAAGCGTGACTACGACCTGGCGCGCATCGAACAGGTGGAGCAGGTGAGCGTGCAGTACAACCCGCTGACCCTGCTGGTGGCCGGGCTGGCGATTGCCTCGGCGTTCATCGTCCAGTTGTGGCTGGACTCGATGATCATCGGCGCCATGGTCGGTTTCCTGATCTTCTCGCTATCGGGCATCGTGCGCTGGAAAGACACTGACGACCTGTTCACCGAAGGCATGAAGATGATGGCCATGATCGGCTTCATCATGATTGCCGCCTCTGGCTTTGCCGACGTGATGAAGGCCACCGGTGAGGTGAAGAGCCTGGTGGAAGCCTCGGCGCAGTGGATCGATCACAGCAAGGGCATCGGTGCCTTGCTGATGCTGCTGGTGGGCCTGCTGGTGACCATGGGCATCGGCTCGTCGTTCTCCACCGTGCCGATCCTGGCCGCGATTTTCGTGCCGCTGTGCGTGCAGCTGGGCTTCGACCCGCTGGCCACCGTGTGCATCGTGGGTACCGCCGGTGCCCTGGGCGACGCGGGTTCGCCAGCCTCGGACTCGACCCTGGGCCCGACCTCGGGGCTGAATGTGGATGGCCAGCACCACCATATCTGGGACACCGTGGTGCCCACCTTCATCCACTACAACCTGCCACTGCTGGCGTTCGGCTGGTTGGCGGCGATGACGCTGTAAGGCGGGGAGGGGCGTCAGCCCTTGTCGGGCGGCGGCGAGATGCGGTTGAGTACGGTGCTGCCGTCTTTGCTGCGGGTCAGGTAGACCGGCAGCACCTTGGGCAGGTTGTTGACCAGTCGCCCCACCTCTCGGGTGTTGTAGATGCCGCTGATGCGGATGCGGCCGGTGCTGGCATCGGCCAGCAGCAATGGCGCATCGAGGTAGCGGTTGATCATTGGCAGCGCCTGTTCCAGGCTCAGGTTGTCGAGGACCAGCTTGCCGTCGCGCCAGGCCAGGCTGTTGCTGTAGTCGTCGCTCTGCTCCAGTTGCGGCTCGAAGTCGCCCTTGTGATAGCTGGCCTGCATCCCTGGGCCCAGGCGGTAGCCACCGGCGCTGCCGGCGCTGGACACCAGTACCGAACCTTCTACCAGGGTGACCTTGACCTGGTCCTGGTATTTCCACACGTTGAACTGGGTGCCGGTGACGCGGGTCTGGCCACGACCGGCATGCACGATGAACGGGTGGCTGCTGTCGTGCTTTACCTTGAAGAATGCCTCGCCACGCTTGAGCGTGACCTGGCGTTGGTCCTTGTAGTTGAGGTAGGTGAGCTCGGAGTTCAGGTTGAGCTGTACCGTGCTGCCGTCGCTCAGTTGCACGGTCTGCATGTGCGCGCCGGCTTCGAAGTGCTGGTAGTGATTGGGCAGCCAGCCTTGTTCCCAGCCCACCCAGCCGGCCAGCGGCAACACCGCCAGGGCGATGGCGGCAGCAGACGCCAGCGGCCGCCAGTTGCGCGGGCGCACAGCCGGGTGCACGGGCGGGTTGAAGTCGATGACGGTGGCGTTGCGCGGCAGCAGGTCGGCGGTTTGCCAGATTTCCAGCATCGCCTGGTATTCCTCGATATGCCGCGGGTCGGCCGCCAGCCAGCGGGCGAACGCCTCGCGCTCGGCCGCCGTGCAATCTTCGGCGTGCAGGCGCATGCACCAGTGCGCGGCGGCGTCGGTGATGGCATCGTCTGGGCTGGGATTGAGGCGGTCGTGGTTCATTGCGGCTCCGGGTTTTGCGCATTCTACCCTTGCAGGAGGGCTGCCGAGAACCGAGGTAATGGCGAATGACTATCAGTTGTGCCGGTTTTTCGTCGGATTGGCAATGGTTTTCCAGCGTTTGAGAACCCTTCGCGCACGCAAATTCAGGCTGAAATCGTTGGGGCTGCTGCGCAGCCCAGCGCGACAAAAGGCCGCTCCCACAGGTATCGCACCAACCCAACGGGCAGCGCTGTACCTGTGGGAGCGGCCTTGTGTCGCGAAAGGGGCGCACAGCACCCCCAGCGGCTCATCAGAACTGCGCCGCCTCCAAACCATAAAGGCTGCCACTTCCTGCCCGAATACTCGCTTCCAGCCCCAACTCCCGCGGCAAGACCCGCTGGAAGAAGAACTCGGCACACGCAAGCTTGGCCCCATGAAACGCGGCATCCTCGTCGCGCTTGGCCAATGCCACCGCCGCCATCCGCGCCCACATATAGGCATACGCAGTCAGCCCGAACAGCTGCAGGTATTCCACCGCCACCGCGCTGACCAGGTTGGCATCCTCGCCGGCACGCGCCCGCAGCCAGGCGCTGGTCGCCTCCAGCCGCGCCAGGCTCGCTTGCAGGGCCTCGCGGTGCAACGGTGCATCCACGCTGAAGGCCCGTACCTCGTCGGCAAAGCTGGCCAGCGCCTGGCCACCGTCGGCCAGCACCTTGCGCCCGAGCAGGTCGAGGGCCTGGATGCCGTTGGTGCCTTCGTAGATCTGCGCGATGCGCACGTCGCGCACCCGCTGCTCCTGGCCCCATTCGCGGATGTAGCCATGGCCGCCATACACCTGCTGGCCGAGCACGCAGCTTTCCAGGCCGTTGTCGGTGAAGAACGCCTTGGCAACCGGCGTCAGCAGCGCCACCAGGCGCTGCGCATGCTCGCGCTCGCCGGCATCTTCGGCGTAGCGCGCCAGGTCCAGCTGCTGGCCAACGTAGGCGGCAAACGCCCGGCCGCCTTCGGTGAGGGTGCGCATGGTCAGCAGCATGCGCCGCACATCGCCGTGGTGGATGATCGGGTCGGCAGCCTTGTCCTGTGCCTGCGGGCCGCTGGCGGCGCGGCTTTGCAGGCGCTCGTTGGCGTAGCGGGCGGCGCTCTGGTAGGACGCCTCGGCACAGCCGATTCCCTGGATGCCGATGGACAGGCGTTCGTAGTTCATCATGGTGAACATCGCCGCCAGGCCCTTGTTCGGCTCACCCACCAGGAAGCCGACGGCGCTGTCGAAGTTCATCACGCAGGTCGCCGAGGCCTTGATGCCCATCTTGTGTTCGATCGAGCCGCAATGGGCGGCGTTGCGCGCACCCAGGCGGCCATCGGCCTCGACCAGGTACTTGGGCACCAGGAACAGCGAGATGCCCTTGGCGCCGGTGGGCGCATCCGGCAGCTTGGCCAGCACCAGGTGGATGATGTTCTCGGTCAGGTCCTGTTCGCCACCGGTGATGAAGATCTTGCTGCCGCTGATGCGATAGCTGCCGTCGGCCTTGGGTTCGGCGCGGCTGCGGATCAGCCCCAGGTCGGTGCCGGCATGGGGCTCGGTGAGGCACATGGTGCCGGCCCAGCGGCCTTCGTACAGGGGCGGCAGGTAGGTGGCCTTGAGCGTTTCGCTGGCGTGGGCATCGATCGCCAGGCAGCTGCCAGCGCTCAACGCCGAATACAGGCTGAAGCTGCAATCGGCGGCGTAAAGCATTTCTTCGAACAGCACACCGAGCATTTTCGGCATGCCCATGCCGCCATGTTCGGGGTTGCCGCCCAGGCCGACCCAGCCGCCTTCGCGGTAGGTGTGCCAGGCCTCGCGGAAACCGTCAGGGGTGGTGACTTCGCCTGCGTCGAAGCGCACGCCTTGCTCGTCACCGTTGCGGCTGAGCGGGGCAATGAGCTGGCCGGTGACTTTGGCTGCCTCCTCAAGGATGGCGTCGGCGGTTTCGGCGTCGATGCGCTCGGCCAGGGCCGGCAGGCGGGCCCACAGGGCCGGGGCGTTGAACAGGTCATGCAGGACGAAGCGCATGTCGCGCAGGGGGGCGGAGTAGGTGGTCATCGGTAGCTCTTGAAAAGTGGGAAATCCGGGCTGGCCTCTTCGCGGGTGAACCCGCTCCCACAGGGATCGCACCAAACCTGAGCCTGTTGCTGTAACTGTGGGAGCGGGCGTGCCCGCGAAGAGGCCACTACGGAATCAAAGGGCTTTGGCCCGGTCGCGCAGCACGTACTTCTGGATCTTGCCGGTGGAGGTCTTGGGTAGTTCGCCGAAGACCACGGTCTTCGGCACCTTGAACCCGGCCAGGTGCTCGCGGCACCAACTGGTGATGTCGGCTTCGCGGGTGTCTTCGCGGCCCGGCTTGAGGGCAACGAAGGCGCACGGGGTTTCTCCCCATTTTTCATCCGGGCGTGCTACCACTGCGGCTTCCAGCACCGCCGGGTGCTTGTACAGGGCGTCCTCGACCTCGATGGTGGAGATGTTCTCGCCACCGGAAATGATGATGTCCTTGAGCCGGTCCTTGATCTCGACATAGCCGTCGGCGTGCCACACGGCCAGGTCGCCGGTGTGGAACCAGCCGCCATGGAAGGCTTCGGCAGTGGCCTCGGGGTTCTTCAGGTAGCCCTTCATCACCGTGTTGCCGCGCATGAAGATCTCGCCCAGGGTATTGCCGTCACGCGGCACCGGCTCGAGGGTTTGCGGGTCGGCGACCATCAGGCCGTCGAGAGTCGGGTAGCGCACGCCCTGGCGGGACTTGATCCGTGCGCGATCCTCCAGCGACAGTTCATCCCATTCGTCATGCCAGGCACACACGGTCACCGGGCCGTAGACTTCGGTCAGGCCGTAGGTGTGGGTGACCTGGATACCCATTTCTTCCACGGCGCCGATGACCTTGGCAGGTGGCGCGGCACCGGCGACCATGGCCTGCACCGGGTGCTCGATGGCCGCCTTGGCCGCCTCGGGCATGTTGACCAGGGCGTTGAGCACGATCGGCGCCCCGCACAGGTGGCTGACCCGGTGTTCGCGGATCAGGTTCAGGATCTTCTGCGGGTCGACCCGGCGCAGGAACACATGGGTGCCCGCCAACGCGGTGATGGTCCACGGGTAGCACCAGCCGTTGCAGTGGAACATCGGCAGGGTCCACAGGTACACCGGGCGATGGCCCACGGCCCAGACCATCTGGTTGCCCAGGGCATTCAGGTAAGCACCACGGTGGTGGTAGACCACGCCCTTGGGGTTGCCGGTGGTGCCAGAGGTGTAGTTGAGCGAGATCGCCTGCCACTCGTCATCGGGCCATTCCCAGGCAAAGTCCGGGTCACCCTCGGCGAGGAACGCTTCATAGTCCAGTTCGCTGACCGCACGGCCTTCGCCGTACTCCGGGTCATCCACATCCACCACCAGCGGCGGGTGTTCGAGCAAGGCCAGGGCCGCCTCGATGACAGTGTGGAACTCGCGGTCGGTTATCAGCACCTTGGCTTCGCCATGCTGCAGCATGAAGGCGATGGCCTCGGCATCCAGGCGTACGTTCAGGGTATTGAGCACGGCGCCGGTCATGGGCACGCCAAAGTGGGCTTCGAGCATGGCCGGAATGTTGGGCAACATCACCGCCACGGTGTCGCCACGGCCGATTCCCCGGCCCACCAGGGCGCTGGCCAGGCGCCGGCAGCGTTGGTAGGTTTGCTGCCAGTTGCGGCGGATGGCACCGTGGATCACCGCCGGATAGTTACCATACACGGCAGCGGTGCGTTCGATGAAACTCAGCGGGGTGAGGGCGACATGGTTGACGGCAGCGGGCATCAGGCCCTGGGCATAGATCGACATGCGGTAATCCTGTAAGGGAGGCAGGCACGACCTGTGCGCTTGGCCCCCGGTGGCTGATTGTTAGCTCTGTTCAGGGTGCAGGGAGGCGGACGGTGGGCCGCTCCCCTTGTCGCAGTTTTACGCGAGTCGCTATGGTATTAGGAATATCGACTATAGCAATATAGTAAAACTACTATAACAACGAGCCGCCTATTGTGGACAACACTGCCTATCCCTTGCTCGCCAAGGACCCACAACCCAGCCTGATGCTGGCCGGCGATGCCAGGCCGCTGGCACTCAACCCGGCGTTGCAGGCCTGGGTCGATGAAGGCCCGGCACTGGCCAGTTGGCTGCCGGGCAACTGTGCCGCCCTGGTGCGCGCCTGCCTGCGCCAGCACCGGGCGATTGCCGATGTCGAAGTGCAGGTCGGCGAACGCATCGTGCTGTGGAGCTTCATCCCTGACGACCAGCGCCAGCAGGTACTGGCGCGTTGCCGCGAAGCCAGTGACGAGCGCCGCGACGCACGTGAGGCCAGCCGCGCCCGGCGCCTGTACCGGCTGATCATCGAGAACACCACGGACCTGATCTCCCGACACAGCCCCGATGGCCGTTTCCTCGATGCCTCGCCGGCGGCATTTCGCCTGCTTGGCCTGTGGCCCGAGCAGTTGCGTGGCATGGCCGTGCATACCCTGCTGCATCCGCGCGAACGCCGCCAGGTATTGCGCCAGGCCGCCGCCGCCCTGGATCAGGACGGCTACCACACCATGACCTGTCGGGTGCGCCAGGCCACAGGCGGTTACCGTTGGTTCGAAATCGCCAGCCGGGCCATCCGCGAAACCTACACCGGCGCAGTGGTGGAGGTGGTCAGCGTGTCCCGCGACATCACCTTGCGCATCGAAGCCCAGGAAAGCCTGGCACACAGTGCCCGGTTGGCCACCCTGGGCGAGCTGGCTTCGGGCATCGCCCACGAGATCAACCAGCCGTTGGCCGCAGTGGTCAACTACGCCAACGCCAGCCAGCGCTACCTGCAGGGCCTGGAGCGCGACCCGCAGGCCCGAGAGCGGGTAGGGCAGGGCCTGCAGCGCATCAGCGAACAGGCCACCCATGCCGCCGAAGTGATCCGCCGCCTGCGCGCCTTTCTGCGCAAAGGGCCGCGCCGCCTGCAGGCGCTGGACGTGGCCGAAGTGGCGGGCGAAGCCATGCGCTTGTGCGCCTGGGAGGCCGCGCGTGACCAGGTGGTGGTCGAGCTGCGCATGAGCGCGCAACTGCCCTCGGTGTATGCCGACCGGGTACTGCTGGAGCAGGTGCTGTTGAACCTGCTGCGCAACGCCATCGATGCCAACCGTGAGCAGCATGGCGAGCGGCCGTCACGTATCCTGCTCGGCGCCGCACGCGATGGCGACGGCGTGCTGGTCGAGGTGGCCGACCAGGGCCCGGGCGTGGCGCCCGAGTGCCTGGATGAAATCTTCACGCCGTTCACCACCAGCAAGGCCGACGGCCTGGGCCTGGGCCTGAGCATGAGCCGCAGCCTGATTGAAGGCTTTGGCGGCAGCCTGTGGGCGCGAGCCGGTGACAACGGCGGTCTGGTACTGTGTTGCCGCCTGGCGGTCAGCAGGGGATAAGGGGAGATGGCGGTGCAAGCGAAAGTGTATGTGGTCGATGACGACCAGGGTATGCGGGATTCGACGGTGTGGCTGCTGCAGTCGGTCGGCTTGCAGGCACTGCCGTTCGCCAGCGGGCAGGCGTTTCTCGACGCCTGCGTCGACGATGGGCCGGCCTGTGTGCTGCTGGATGTGCGCATGCCGGGGCTGGGCGGGCTGGCGGTGCAGCAGGCGATGCGCGAGCGTGGCCTGGGGTTGCCGGTGATCTTCGTCAGCGGCCATGCCGATGTACCGATCGTGGTGCGGGCGTTCAAGGCTGGCGCCTGCGACTTCATTGAAAAACCCTACAACGACCAGTTGCTGCTCGACAGCGTACAGGCCGCGCTGGAGCGTGCCGGGCGGGCACGCCAGGGCGACCAGGCACTGGCCGAGGTGCAGTTGCGCATCGATGGCCTGACACCGCGCGAGCGTGACGTGTTCGTGCCTTTGGTCCAGGGCTTGAGCAACCGCGAGATTGCCGAACGGCTGGGCGTCAGCGTGAAGACGGTGGACCTGTACCGGGGGCGGGTGATGAAGCGGCTGCAGGCGGATAGCCTGGCCGAGCTGGTAGGCATGGCCATTGCCTGCGGGGCGGTGGAAGCATTGGGCCTGCAAGCGCGGCAGTGACAGCAGTCGCAGTTCCCTGTGGGAGATGACCCAGCCCTCTGGTTTGCGCTGGCGCGTAGATGACTGAAATCGCAAGCAGTCTGCGTTCCCTGCGGGAGCGGCTTTAGCCGCGAANNCGGTGCATGGCACCGGCTGCGCCGGTGTTCGCGGCTAAAGCCGCTCCCACAAAAGCCTCCCTCGGCAAGCGAGAAAAGGAGAGAATCATGAAATTTTACATAGCAGCCTAATCAAGGCTTTGACATTCACTGCCTAAGCAGTAATATTTTTACACAAATACTCGAGCAGTCTCCCATGGCCCATTTCTCCCCCGAAAACTTCCAGACCTGCGCCATCGGCATGCTGCTCGGCCGCGCGGCGATCCTCAAGGACCGCATTCTCGACTGGCACCTCGAATCCGAAGGTGTCACCGCCGCGCAGTTCAAGGTGCTGATCATCGTCACCCAGTACCAGGTGGATACCCCGGCCGAGCTGTGTCGCTACCTGGGCCTGGACAGTGGGTCGATGACCCGCATGCTCGACCGCCTCGAGCAGAAGGAGCTGATCGTGCGCAACCGCTGCGCCGACGACCGCCGCCTGGTGCGCCTGGCCCTTACCGCCGATGGCCAGCGCCTGGCTGACCGCCTGCCGGAAATCGGCGCGGCGGCCATGAACGAGTTGTGCGGTGCGCTGGCACCCGAAGAGCTCAAGACCCTGGAAGGCCTGCTGGCCAAGGTCCTGCTTGCTGCCGGCGACCCGTTGACGATCCGCCGCTTCGGCGATCGTTGATCCCTGTCACGAATTATCCAAGGTATTGTCATGGCCACTCCCGCAGACACCCCGACTTCCTCCGCCGCGCCCGAGCCGTCGCGCAAGCGCAAGGCCTGGCTGCTTGGCCTGCTGTTGCTGCTGATTCTTGCCGGTGTCGGAGCCTGGGCCTGGTACAGCCTGGTCGGGCGCTGGCACGAAAGCACCGACGATGCCTACGTCAACGGCAACGTGGTAGAGATCACCCCGCTGGTTACCGGCACCGTCACCAGCATCGGCGCCGATGACGGCGACCTGGTCCATGCCGGCCAGGTATTGCTGCAATTCGACCCGGCCGACAGCGAGGTGGCCTTGCAGTCCGCCGAAGCCAGGCTGGCGCGTAGCGTGCGTCAGGTGCGCGGGTTGTACAGCAACGTCGACTCGCTCAAGGCCCAGCTGGAAACCCGCCAGGCCGAACTGCGCAAGGCCCGGCAAGACTTCAACCGACGCAAGGTGCTGGCCGACAGCGGTGCGATTGCTGCGGAAGAATTGTCCCATGCCCGCGATGACCTGAGCGTGGCCGAGGCTGCCGTCAACAGTGCTCGCCAGCAACTCAGCACCAGCAGCGCGCTGGTCGACGACACCGTGGTGTCCTCGCACCCTGAGGTGATGGCTGCCGCCGCCGACCTGCGCCAGGCCTACCTCGACCACGCTCGCACCACCCTGGTGGCGCCGGTCACCGGCTACGTCGCCAAGCGTACCGTGCAACTGGGCCAACGCCTGCAGCCGGGCACCGCGACCATGGCAGTGATCCCGCTGGACCAGGTGTGGATCGACGCCAACTTCAAGGAAACCCAGCTGCGCGACATGCGTATCGGCCAGCCGGTGCAAATCAGCGCCGACCTGTACGGTAGCGAGGTCAGGTACAGCGGTACGGTCGACAGCCTCGGCGCTGGCACCGGCAGCGCTTTCGCCCTGTTGCCGGCGCAGAATGCCACCGGTAACTGGATCAAGATCGTCCAGCGTGTGCCGGTGCGCATCCACCTCAGCCCCGAACAGCTCAAGGACCACCCGCTGCGTATCGGCCTGTCCACCGTGGTCGAGGTCGACCTGCACGACCAGAGCGGGCCGGCCTTGGCCCAGCAACCACCGCAGCAGGCCAGCTACACCACCCAGGTGTATGACCGCCAGCTGGTCGAAGCCGACAACCTGATCGCCCGGCTGATCCACGAAAACAGCGCACCCGGCAAGACGGTCCAGCGATGAGCAACAATGCTGCTGCCCAGTTCACGCCGCCGAGCCTGCTGCTGACCACCATCGGCCTGTCGCTGGCGACGTTCATGCAGGTGCTCGACACCACCATCGCCAACGTGGCCTTGCCGACTATTTCCGGCAACCTGGGGGTGAGCTACGAGCAGGGCACCTGGGTCATCACCTCGTTCGCGGTGAGCAACGCCATCGCCTTGCCGCTGACCGGCTGGCTCAGCCGGCGGTTTGGCGAGGTGAAACTGTTCATCTGGGCCACGCTGCTGTTCGTACTGGCCTCGTTCCTGTGCGGTATTGCCCAGTCAATGCCGGAGCTGGTCGGTTTTCGCGTGTTGCAGGGCGTGGTAGCCGGGCCGTTGTACCCGATGACCCAGACTTTGCTGATCGCTGTCTACCCGCCGGCCAAGCGCGGCATGGCCCTGGCGTTGCTGGCAATGGTCACGGTGGTGGCGCCGATTGCCGGGCCGATCCTCGGGGGCTGGATCACCGACAGCTACAGCTGGCCGTGGATTTTCTTCATCAACGTGCCCATCGGTCTGTTCGCCGCTGCCGTGGTGCGCCAGCAGATGCGCACCCGGCCGGTGGTCACCAGCCGCCAGCCGATGGACTACATCGGCCTGCTGACGCTGGTCATCGGTGTCGGCGCCTTGCAGGTGGTGCTGGACAAGGGCAATGATCTGGACTGGTTCGAGTCGTCGTTCATCATCGTCGGTAGCCTGATCTCGGTGGTGTTCCTGGCGGTGTTCGTGATCTGGGAACTGACTGACCGTCACCCGGTAGTCAACCTGCGCCTGTTCGCGCACCGTAACTTCCGCGTCGGCACCATTGTGCTGGTCGGGGGCTATGCGGGGTTTTTCGGCATCAACCTGATCCTGCCGCAGTGGTTGCAGACACAGATGGGCTATACCGCGACGTGGGCAGGCCTGGCGGTGGCACCAATCGGCCTGTTGCCGGTGCTCATGTCGCCGTTCGTGGGCAGGTACGCGCACCGCTTTGACTTGCGTGTGCTGGCCGGGCTGGCGTTCCTGGCGATCGGCAGCAGTTGCTACATGCGTGCCGGGTTCACCAGCGAGGTGGACTTCCAGCATGTGGCGTTGGTGCAGCTGTTCATGGGTATTGGTGTGGCGCTGTTCTTCATGCCGACCCTGAGCATCCTGCTGTCCGACCTGCCTCCACACCAGATTGCCGATGGCTCCGGGCTGGCGACCTTCCTGCGTACCTTGGGCGGCAGTTTTGCGGCGTCGCTGACGACCTGGATCTGGATTCGCCGGGCGGACCAGCACCATGCCTACCTGAGCGAGCACATCAGCCAGTTCGACCCGGCCACGCGGCATGCCCTGGAGCAACTGGGCGGGGCCAACCCGCAGGGCTATGCGCAGCTGGAGCAGATACTCAACGGGCAGGCGTACATGATGTCGACGGTGGATTACTTCACCCTGATGACCTGGGTGTTTGCCGGGTTGATCCTGCTGGTGTGGTTCGCCAAACCGCCCTTTACCGCCAAGGCGGGGCCCGCGTCGGCAGGGCACTGAGCCGGGCCAGAAGCAGGCCCGGCAAATCCCGCGTCAGGTACTCGCTGCGTACCAGGGACGCTGTATGCGCAGCACCAACCGGTCGATTTGCGGCACCAGCAGGTTGGCGGCCAGCACGGCGAAGCAGAGGCCGTCGGCATAAAGCCCGAATTCGCGAATCAGTTCGGTGAGCGTGCCAACGGTCACGCCGAAGAGCATGCGACCGGCACGCGTATTGGGGCTGGTGACCGGATCGGTGGCGATGAAAAAGGCGGTGAAGAGGTAGCCACCGAGACTGAGGTTGTACACGGCTTCCTGCAGGCTATGGCCGGCGGCCATACACAGCAATACGGTGCTCGCGAGCATCGCCAGCGGAATCTCGATTCGGATCACCCGTAGCGAAGCCAGTATCAGGCCGCCGGCGATGTAGCCGTACCCCGACAGGTTGTGGGTGATATGGGTGAATTCGTTCTGCGCCAACTGGGTGGCGCCGGCGAACGCATCGAGATCAAGGCGTGGCACCAACTGTAGCTGTTGTAGAAGAACCGTCTTGGCGCCCAGGGTTGCGGTCCAGGGGGTATGGTTCGAGGGTGCAGGGTACAACTGCTGGTAGAAGCAGATGGCAACGATCCCCAGACCAACCATGGCAGGGTTGAGGCGGTTGCGGCCAAGGCCTCCACTGGCATGCTTGCATAGCGCAAGAGCGGCAAAGCTGGCCAGGGCGATCATCCACAGTGGCACCAGCAGCGGTAATGCCCGAGCCAGGATCAGGCCTAGCACCAGCCAGCTGAGGTCGCTCAAACCCTCGCGGACATTACGCCCGCGCAGGCGCAGCAGGGCAGCTTCGAAGCCCAGGGCGAACAGCACGCACCAGAAGGTCTGCAACCAGACCACAACGCCAAATTGCCAGGCATACAGGACGGTGCCCGGCAGGAGGCACAAAATGACCAGCAGCATCACCGTGCGCAGCCGCTGCGGAATGGGATGGCGTATCAGGCTCATGCGCGCATCTCCGTCTTGCTCTGGCGGAAGCGTTCGCGCAGCGGGATATTGCTCGGGCAGATGCTGCTGCAGCTGCCGCATTCGATACAGGCATCCAGGCGCAGTTCCTGCAGGCTGGCCTTGTCCAGGCGTTCGGCAGCAGCATAGAGATCCAGCGGCCTGAGCGACATCGGGCAGACATCCACGCAGCGCGTACAGCGAATGCAACTGCCTGCGGGGCGGGTTGCCGGCAGGTAGCGTTCAGCGCCGAATATCAGGCAACTGCTGGTCTTGCTGACGGCGGCGGTGGCGTCCGGTAGCGGCTGCCCCATCATCGGGCCGCCGACCTGGGTCAACTGTCCTGTGGGGGCCGCGCCAGCAATCGCGCGCAGTTCGCTGACCGGGTAACCCACCGGCACCCGGACATTGCCGGGGTGCTCGCAATCCCCGGTCAGCGTGAGCACGCGGCTTATCAGTGGTTCACCCTGGAAGACGGCCTGGCCCAGTGCATAGAGCGTTGCGACATTGAGTGCGAGGACGCCGATATCGGCAGGTCGGCTCCCTGGCGCCAGGTTGCGGCCACTGAGGCTCTTGATCATCAACGGCTGCCCACCTGCCGGGTAACGCTCCGGAAGCGGACATATCTCGACCTGGGTGTGCGCCTGGCGAGCGGCGGCACGTAACGTGGCCATCGCCTCCGGTTTGTTGGTTTCGATACCGAAGCGGGTCGTGGTTATTCCCAGCAGCGTGGCGACATAGTCGGCGGCCTCGATCAACGCTTCGGCATTTTCGCGCATGAGACGATCATCGCAGGTAAGGAAGGGCTCGCATTCGGCACCGTTGATCAGCAGCAGGTCGGGCTGCCGGGCGTCGGCCAGCTTGAGGGCCGTCGGGAAACCCGCCCCACCAAGGCCGACGATGCCCATCTGCAATGCGCGTTCGACCAGTGCCTCTGGCGTTTGCGGCAGCCCCTGCACCGGGCGTTCGACCCACTCATCCAGGCCATCTGCGTTCAGAATGACAGCCATGACTGGCTCGGCCGAGTCGGCCGCGAAGGCGAGATCAATCCGTTCCACGATGCCGGAAGTGCTGGCATGCACCCAAGCGGTGGTGTCGTCACCAATACCGATCACTTCGCCCTTGCGCACATGCTGTCCCGGCTGCACGCAAGGCTGGACAAACCGGCGACCCCGCCCGAGCGGAATCGCCAGCTGGATTTTTCCGACCGCGACCGGGGCAACCGGCGTGGCGTTGGACAGTTCCTTGTATCCCTTGAGCTCAATGCCTCCGTGCCAACTACGCTGAGACGATGAGGCGATGGCCAGCAGGCGCCGCCAGAGAGGTTTCTGTTGTGGCTGACGCTGGGCGCGGATGCGGCTCTGCAGGCGTTCGACGCTCTGCAACGAATGGCTAGACATATTCTGTCCTCCAATTTTGGGGCAAAGAACGCCCGTGTGCGCTTATGCGCACAATGGTTTTTATTGCTTCCGGGACGTTTAGCGGAAAGGGAGGGGGATGGTTGATCACCCGCGCACTTCTGAGTGTAAAACGAGGAATTTGTTCGGTTTTTAACCAGACTTGCTGATGAACGGTAGGCCAATTGCCATCTTGCAATTTCTGGTGAAATAGCCTGCGCCGCGAAAGGGCGGCCAGACTCTGCGAGGTGTCGAATGATGCGCGCAAGCCTGCTGGTGATGCTGTTGATGTTGTTGTATGGCTGCGGCGAAAGGATCGAGCGCTTTTCCGGGCCGACCATGGGGAGCACGTACTCGATCCAGTACGTACCCACCGCGCAGACGCCCGGTGCGCAGCAGGTAAAGGCCGAAGTCGAGATGATGCTCGAGGCGCTCGACAGGCAGTTTTCCAACTGGCGCGGCGACTCTGTGGTTTCCCGCTTCAACGCTCTGCCGGCCGGCGCCTGTCAGGCGGTGCCGGAAGAGATGCGGCACTTGCTGGTGTACGGTGAGTCGCTGTTCCGCGAGAGTGGCGGGGCTTTCGACCTGACGGTTTTGCCATTGTTGAACCTCTGGGGCTTCGGCCCGCAGTCACGAGGGCGGCAGGTGCCGGACGCCGAGGCGCTGGCACGGGAGCAGGCCCGGGTAGGGCTCCAGCACTTGCACCTGGAGGGAGAAAAGCTGTGCAAGGATGTCGCGGCGCAGCTGGATTTCGACAGCATGCTCGCCGGCTATGCCGTGGATCGGGTCGGCGAGAGGCTTTCGGCCCTGGGTATCCAGGCCTATCTGGTCGAGATCACCGGCGAACTCAAGGGGGTCGGCCGCAAGCCGGATGGCTCGCTCTGGCGCATCGCCCTAGAGGTACCGAGTGGCGAGGGCGAGCAGCAAGTGGAGCGCGCCATTGCCCTGGATGGCTACGGCGTTGCCACCGCCGGCGACTACCGCAACTACTTCGAGGAAGGTGGCCAGCGCTATTCGCACACCTTCGATCCACGTGTCGGCAGGCCGGTCAGGCACGCACTGGCGGCAGTGTCGGTGGTCGACCCTTCGGTGCTGCGTGCCGATGCCCTGGATACATTGTTGATGGTGCTCGGCCCGGAGGAAGGCTATGCCTTCGCCGAGCGGCATGACGTCGCCGCCTATTTCATCATGCACCAGGGCCTGGGTTTCGTTGCGCGGGCGACGCCGCGATTCGAGTCGTTGTTTCCGAGGCAGAGCCAGACCAGGCAGTAATTGAAGGAATACACATCGCCCAGGGGCAAGAGCCGATGGGGCGGCTGAGCTGACCTTGGTCATTCCCATGCGCAGCCTTTTCCCCTATTGTCGATGCTCCCTTCCCAAACGATTGGCATATCCATGGAGAAAGTCATCGTGATCACCGGTGCCAGCCGTGGCATCGGCGCCGCCACGGCACTGCTGGCCGCCCGCCAGGGCTACCGCATCTGCATCAACTACCACACCAACGACCAGGCCGCCGAGAACATCCTCGACCAGGTTCGTGCCCTGGGTGCCGAGGCCATCACCGTACGCGCCGACACCAGCGTCGAAGATGAGATCATCCAGCTGTTCCAGCGCGTGGACGAAGAGCTCGGCCCGGTCACCGCACTGGTCAACAACGCCGGCACCATTGGCCAGCAAAGCCGGGTCGAGGACATGTCCGAATTTCGCCTGCTCAAGGTCATGAAGACCAACATCGTCGGCCCCATGCTCTGTGCCAAGCACGCGCTGCTGCGCATGGCGCGCCGGCACGGCGGGCAGGGCGGGGCCATCGTCAACGTGTCGTCGGTAGCCGCACGCCTGGGCTCGCCCAACGAATACGTGGACTATGCCGCTTCCAAGGGCGCCCTCGACACCTTCACCGTTGGCCTGGCAAAGGAAGTGGCAGGCGAGGGCGTGCGGGTCAATGGCGTACGGCCAGGCTACATTCATACCGGGTTCCATGCGCTGTCCGGCGACCCCGACCGGGTCAGCAAGCTTGAGCCCGGCTTGCCCATGGGCCGTGGTGGGCGCCCCGAGGAAGTGGCCGAGGCGATCCTCTGGCTGCTCTCGGACAAAGCCTCGTACTCCACCGGCAGCTTCATCGACCTGGGCGGCGGGCGCTGAGCGCGCCCGTCAATCTTCCAGCAGCGAGCGTACCCGTTCGGCCAGCACTTCCAGCTCGAACGGCTTGGTCAGCACCTGTGTGCCTTGCAACAACTGGCCGTCACTGAGCGCCGCGCTTTCGTCGTAGCCAGTAATGAACAGCACCTTGAGGTCGGGGTAGCGCTCGCGGCAACGTTCAGCCAACTGGCGGCCATTCAGGCCGCCGGGCAGGCCGATATCGCTCAGCAGCAGGTCTGGCCGCTCGCCATTTTGCAGGTGGGCAAGGGCGGCCGGGCCATTCTCGAACGCGTCGACCAGGTAACCCAGTTCCTCCAGCACCTCGCAGACGACCACGCGCAAGGCAATCTGGTCTTCGATCAGCAGGATACGCTGTGCGGCCGTGCTGCCACTTTCCAGCAGTGTGCGCCGCGGCCTGGGTGCCGGGGCTTCGGGGAGCTCGTGGTGGCGGGGGAGCAGTAGCTCGATGCGGGTGCCTTCGCCAAGCGTCGACAACACCCGTAGCTGCCCGCCCGACTGGCGCACGAAACCGTAGGTCATCGACAAGCCAAGGCCCGTGCCCTGGCCCATCGGCTTGGTGGTGAAGAACGGGTCGACTGCGCGCTCGGCCACCTCCGTCGACATGCCATTGCCGTTGTCGATGATGCTCAGCCTTATGTATTCACCAGCTGGCAGTCCCAGTGCATGGGCTTGCTCGTCGTCGAGTAGCAGGTTGTCACCGAGGATATCGATCGCACCGCCAGCAGGCATGGCATCGCGGGCATTGATGCACACGTTGAGCAGGGCACTTTCCAGTTGCGGCGGGTCGATGAAGGTCGGCCACAGCGGGTAGGGGAACTGGCTGGTCAGGGTGATGGAAGGACCAATGGTACGGCGCAGCAGCTCTTCCATGCCGCCCACCAGCGTCGCCACCTGCGTGGAGCAGGGCTGCAGGGTCTGCTGGCGGGAGAATGCCAGCAGCCGGTGTACCAGCGAAGAGGCCCGCTGCGCCGAGCCGCTGGACAGCTCCAGCAAGGGTTCCAGGCTGTCGAAACGGGATTGCTCCAGGCGTTGGCGCATCAGCTCCTGGGCACTCAGGATGGCGCCCAGCAGGTTGTTGAAGTCATGGGCGATGCCGCCACTGAGCTGGCCGACCGCTTCCATCTTCTGTGCCTGACGCAGGGCCTCCTCGGCCTTGGCCCGTTCTGCCAATGCCGCATTCACCCGTTGTTCCAACTCTTCGTTCAGGCGTTGCAGGGCAAGCTCGGCCCGCCGTCGTTCGGTAACGTCCTTGAACAGTACCGCCACCTGGCGCTTTTCGGCAGGCTCCACCCGGAAGGTGGTCACCGACAACACATGGCCGGTGGCGACCAGCTCCTGCTCGAAATGCAGGGGCTCGCCCGTGCGCAGAACCGCGCCATAACGGGCGACCCAGTCATCGGCCTCATCGGGCACCATCTCACGCAGTTTCTGCCCGACCACGTTGGGGATGCCGGCGTGCTTGGCATAGGCCGCATTGGCCAGCACATGCACATAGTCACTCAGCGGGCCGTGCGGGCCGTCGAAGAACTCGATGATGCAGAAGCCTTCATCCATGGTGTCGAAGAGCGAGCGGTAAAAGTCCTGGTCGTGTTCCTGATGGCTTGCCAGGCGGGCCTCCAGCAGCGCGTTCTGCCGCTGCAGGGCTTCGACTTGTTGGCGCAGTGAAAGCAGGTCACGGGAAGGCATGCCGAGGTCCGACAAAAGAGGAGACCCAGACTTTAACGTGTTCGCCAGCAGGCGAATAGCCAGTCAAGGCGAGTGCGGCGCAATGCCCAGCAGCCGCTCGACCCGTTCGCCGAGGGTGTTCAGGTCGAAGGGTTTGTGTAGCAGCTCCGTGCGCCTGTCGGGCCGGGCACAGGGCACCGTATCGATGGTGTCATAGCCGGTAATCAGTAATACCGGGGCATGCACCACGAGGTCCTGGTAGGCCCCTGCAAGCTGGTAGCCGTCGACCCGCCCAGGCAAGCCGACATCGGTAATCAGCAGGTCCGGTGGCGGCCCTTCCTGCAGCGCTTCAAGCGCCGGGCCGCCACCCTCGAAAGCCTGCACCTGGTGGCCCAGTTCCGTCAGCACTTCAACCAGTACCAGGCGCAGGGCCGGTTGATCCTCCACCAGCATGATCCGGCGCACGTGCGGCTGCACCGGCTCGGTGGGGGCTGCGGCTGGCTCGTCGTGGCAGGTTGCGGTAGCGCTCTTGTGCTGGGGCAGGTACAGGTGAACGCAAGTGCCTTGCCCGACAACGCTGTCGATCAGCAACTGCCCCCCGGACTGGCGAACAAAGCCATAGGCCATGGACAACCCCAGGCCGGTGCCCTGGCCCAGCGGCTTGGTGGTAAAGAAGGGTTCGAGGGCGCGCTCCCGCACCGCACTGGACATGCCCAGGCCGGTGTCCTCGACACGAATGTGCAGATAGTGGCCCGTCGGCAGGCCCAGGCGCTTGGCCTCGGCCGCTGAGAGATTGGCGTTTTCACAGCCGATGCGCAGGGTGCCGCCCAGCGGCATGGCGTCACGGGCATTGATGCACAGGTTGAGCAAGGCGTTTTCCAGCTGTTGCGGGTCGATGAGGATCGACCATTGCGCGGCCAGGGTCTGGTCCTGGAAGTCAATGTGCGGGCCGGTCGAACTGCGGATCAGGTCATGCATGTCGGCCACCAGGCGCTGCACATCGACCGCTTGGGGCACCAGCATCTGCTGGCGTGAAAAGGCCAGCAACCGCTGCACCAGGGCAGCGGCCCGCAGTGCGTTGCTGCGGCTGAGTTCGAGCATGCGGGCGGTTTCGGCAAAGCGTTGCTGACCCAGGCGTTGCTCTGCCAGCTCCAGCGCGCCAAGCAGGCTGCCCAGCAGGTTGTTGAAGTCGTGGGCGATGCCACCGGTCAGCTGGCCGACCGCCTCCATTTTCTGTGATTGGCGCAGGGCTTCTTCGGCCTGGCGCAGGCGTTCCTGTTCGGCCATGCGCTCGGTGATGTCATAGGCGAACATGTACCCGCCCTGGATCCGCTGCTGCGCATCGCGCAGCGGGTGGTAGCGGATCTCGTAATGGCGAGGGGCGTCAGGCGGGCCGAAGGTGATGGTATCGATGAAAGCTTCGCCGGCCAGCACGCGTGGCCACACCGGTGCCAGGCGGCCCATGATGTCAGGCTGGTTGACCAGGAACTGCGGCACGTAATCGCCGATCTTCGGTACGAAACCACGGTAACGCTCAAAGGTTTCCCTGGCCATGCGGTTGATCGCCACCAGGCGCATCTTGCGGTCTGCGGCGAACACGTTGGCCAGGCTGTTGTCGAGCAGTTCGCCCAGCAGCTGGTTATGGGCATGTGCAGTGTCTTCGCGCTCGGCCAGGCGAGCTTCCAGTTCTGCGACACGCGCTTGCAGCTGTGCCAATGACGGGAGCGAATCTGCTTGCATGGCGAGGGCCCGGTGAGAGGATCGGGCAACTATAGTCGCCCACCGGGTCATCAGCCATCAGAACGAGCGGATGATCCGCCCCAGGGTTTCCATGGCCCGTTCGGCATCCTCATGCCAGGGGCTGCCATAGTTCAGGCGAATGCAGTTGCCGAAGCGCCGGGTGGGCGAGAAGATCGGCCCGGGAGCGATGCTGATGCCTTGGGCCAGGGCCATGTGGAACAACTTGAGGGCGTCCATCTGTTCGGGCAGTTCCAGCCACAGGAAGTAGCCGCCGGACGGTTGGCTGACCCGTGTCTGCGCCGGAAAGTGCCGGGCAATGGCCGCCAGCATGTTGGCCTGCTGGCCTTCCAGGGCATAGCGCAGCTTGCGCAGGTGGCGGTCGTAGCCGCCGTGCTGCAGGTAGTCGGCGATCGCCGCCTGCGCCGGCATCGAGGCACACAGCGAGGTCATCAGCTTGAGCCGCTCGATCTTCTGCGCAAAGCGCCCGGCCGCCACCCAACCGATGCGGTAGCCTGGTGCCAGGCTCTTGGCGAACGAACCGCAGTGCATCACCAGGCCCTGGGTATCGAAGGCCTTGGCCGGCTTGGGGGCTTGCTGCGAATAGTACAGTTCAGCGTACACGTCGTCTTCGATCAATGGCACCTGATGACGCGCCAGCAGCTCCACCAATGCCTGCTTTTTTGCCTCCGGCATGCTGGCGCCCACCGGGTTCTGGAAGTTGGTCATGCACCACACGGCCTTGACCGGGTGCTTTTCCAGGGTCTGCGCCAGTACGCCCAGGTCCATGCCTTCGCGCGGGTGCACAGGGATTTCCACCGCCTTGAGCTTGAGCCGCTCCAGTACCTGCAGGCAGGCATAGAAGGCGGGGGCTTCGATGGCCACCAGGTCACCTGGCTGGGTGACGGCCTGCAGGCACAGGTTCAGGGCCTCCAGCGCGCCGTTGGTGATCAGCAGCTCCTCCATCGGCAGCATCAGCCCGCCGACCATGTAGCGCAGGGCAATCTGCCGGCGCAGCTGCGGGTTGCCGGGTGACAGGTCGGTCACCACCATGCGTGGGTCCATGCTGCGGCTGGCGCTGGCCAGCGAGCGCGACAGGCGCTGCAGCGGGAACAGTTCGGGGCTGGGGAAGGCCGAGCCGAACGGCACGGTGTTGGGGTCCTTGATCGAGTCGAGGATCGAGAACACCAGCGCGCTGACGTCGACGTCGGTGGACTCGCTGACCGGCTGCAATGCCTGCGGTTCGCTGAACTGGCGCGGGGCGTGGGCGTTGACGAAGTAGCCTGAGCGCGGCCGGGCGCGGATCAGCCCGCGCCTTTCCAGCAGGTAGTAGGCCTGGAACACGGTGGACGGGCTGACCCCGTGGGTCTGGCTGGCATAACGCACCGAGGGCACCCGCTGGCCGGGGCCCAGCACCCCGGAGCGGATCAGTTCGGCAATATCGTCGGCAAAGCGTTCGTAGCGTTTCATTCTGGCCTTCTGTCGAAGCCTGGCAGGCAAGGTGGGATCAGTGTAAGGGATCAACGGTTCATCGGTGCGACGAAGCGGCTGTTGGCCACGCTGCGGATGGCGGGGTCGTCGCGTTCGCTGACTTCGAAACTCAGCGTCTGCGAGCTGCTGGCCGGGCGTTCGGCCAGCATCGCCACCGACACCGGCAGTTCACTCATTTCACCGGCCGGGATCGTGAATGATGTCTTGCCCTGCAAGCTGAAACCGTCGGCGTCCAGCAGGCGCAGTTCGTAGTGCCGAGTGCGTTCGGTCTTGTTGATGACCTTGAGCAGGTAGATGTTTTCGATCTGGCCCTGGGCATTCTCGCGGAACAGGCCGCGGTCCTTGATCACGTCCAGCGACACCATCGGACGCAGTTGCAAGGCTATCACCAGCGCCGCGATCATTACCCCCAGCGCGGCGGCGTAGCCCAGCAGGCGCGGGCGCAGCCAATGGGTGGTGCCACCTTGCAGGCTGTGTTCGGACTTGTAGCCGATCAGGCCACGGGCGTAGCCCATCTTGTCCATTACCCCGTCACAGGCATCGATGCACGCCGCACAACCGATGCAGGCCATTTGCAGGCCATCGCGGATATCGATGCCGGTGGGGCACACCTGCACGCACAAGGTGCAGTCGATGCAGTCGCCCAGGCCCTGGGCGCGGGCGTCGCTGCCTTTCTTGCGCGGGCCACGGGCTTCGCCGCGACGCGGGTCATAGGCGACCGCCAGGGTGTCCTTGTCGAACATCACGCTCTGGAAGCGCGCATAGGGGCACATGTGCAGGCACACCGCTTCGCGCAGCAGGCCGGCATTGATGTAGGTGGCGGCGGTGAAGAACAGCACCCAGAACAGCGCCACGCCGCCCAGTTGCAAGGTGAACAGTTCTGCGGCCAGTGAGCGGATCGGGGTGAAGTAGCCGACGAAGGTCAGCCCGGTGAGCACGCCAATGGCCAGCCACAGGCTGTGCTTCAATGTGCGACGGGCCAGTTTGTTCAGGCTCCAGGGCGCGGCGGCCAGCTTGATGCGCTGGTTGCGGTCACCCTCGGTGACCTTTTCGCACCACATGAACAGCCAGGTCCAGGTGCTCTGCGGGCAGCTGTAGCCGCACCACACGCGACCGGCATACACGGTGATGGCGAACAGGCCGAAGGCGCAGATGATCAGCAGTGCCGACAGCAGGATGAAGTCCTGCGGCCAGAAGGTGGCGCCGAAGATGTGGAACTTGCTGTTGCCAAGGTCCCACAGCACGGCCTGACGGCCGTTCCAGTTCAGCCAGGCGGTGCCGAAGAACAGCACGAACAGGGCGCCGGCGAAGCCGATACGCAGGTTGCGGTACAGCCCGGTGAAACTACGGGTATGGATGCCATTGTCGGCGCGTCGTGGCTGGGGGCTGGCTGGGGCGGTGGCGATCTCTGTGAAAGGGATTCTATCGTTCATGGCTCGGTGCTCATCAGGCCTCGATCAGGCATGAGCACTATGGCCCTGAGGCTGTTATCAGCACAGGCTCAGATTTTGCGATAAAAACCATATCAGATTTTCGGGTAAGCCCCGCCAGGCCTCAGATTACCGAGCCTGGCGTGCTGGCCTTCAGATGCCTGCGGCTATCCACCGCACCCGCCACGGTCAGTGCATCGGCCTCGGCTTCGGTGATGGGCACACGCTGGCCCGCGAGCAGGGCCACTGACATGCGCAGCTGCTCGTCGGTGACGATTTCGATGGACGGGCCATCACCTTCGATGCGCAGGCCTTCGCCTAGCAGGGTGCAGCGGCGGGTGGTTTCGTCGATTTCAATGGGCATGGAGTGGTCCTCCTGGGGGTTACAGGGTGGACCACAGGGAGGGGCGGGTTGCTGCATCCGGAAGCTGAGCGGCACTTTGTCATTTGCTCGGAGGTCAACCCTTGCAGATGGCAGGCCCGGCCTTTTCGCGGGTAAACCCGCTCCCACAGGTACTGCATTGCATTGAAACTTGTGCAAACCCTGTGGGAGCGGGTTTACCCGCGAAGAGGCCGGCCCAGCCAACACAATGCTCAGCATGGGAATAACGCCATGGACCTCATCTGGCAAGCCATCCAGGCCGAATTCGCCGACATCACTGACGAGCGCGAGGTCACGCAAATCCTCGTACGCCTGCTGATGGCAGCCCTGCTCGGCGCCGTCCTGGGCTTCGAGCGCGAGCACAAAGGCAAGTCCGCCGGGGTGCGCACGCATATGCTGGTTTCGCTGGGCGCTGCGCTGTTCGTGCTGGCGCCGAGTATGGCCGGGGCCGATGAGCAGGCGCTGAGCCGGGTGATCCAAGGCATTGTCGCCGGTATCGGTTTTCTGGGTGCGGGCACCATTCTCAAGGGCAACGGCCAGGACACCAGCCATGTGAAGGGCCTGACCACAGCCGCCGGGCTGTGGATGACCGCCGCCATTGGTACGGCAGCCGGCATGGGCCGCGAAGCCACGGCGTTGATCAGCACGATACTGGCCCTGCTGGTGCTGGGCACGATGCCGTTGCTGGTGGACAAGCTTGAGGGGCAGGATGAGGGAAAGCAGAAGGAGGAAGAGGGCAGGAAGCACTGAGGGGAGCCGAAGCTCCCCTCAAAGCGTTGTTGCCTGCTCTTTTTTTATTATTGGGACCGGCCTTTTGTTGTTTTTGTCAGCCTGTCCTGGTGTTGCGGGCGACCCCCATGCGGGGTCAAGAGCAAACGTATTTTTTTGAGCGCTGACCTGCCTTCATCATTGCTGATCCGAACCTGGCTGCCGCTACCTGGAGGTAGTTTTATTGTTCTGTGCCAGACCGCGGGGCGTACCCCTGAAAAGCGTGTCGACTCCAAAAAAATCTGCTTGCTACGCCTCTGCCGTGTTGTTCTTGTTATGTCAGAGCCGTTACCTGTTGTTTTTATTGGGTGTCACATTTTTTTTGTTGTTGTACCAGAGCTATAGCAGGGTGCGTGCCAACTTTTGAAAATCCTTTAAAAACAATCACTTGGAGATTTTCATCAAAATCGCCTGGCCTGAAATTCTGCCGATTTGTTTCCCTGTTACCCGATTTTTTGCTGTGAAACGTGGGGGCGGTAACACTCCACCCACACGTATGTGACACCCGTATGACTTAATGCGCGCTGCGCGCCCGTGCTACCCGCGACCCGTTGTCGCGGCCCAGCACGCTGCTGATGCGGCGGCCGGCGGCGATCAGCCGGTCCAGGTCAATGCCGGTTTCAATG
Organism: Pseudomonas sp. SF2; assembly: GCF_036858055.1. Classification (NCBI taxonomy): domain Bacteria; kingdom Pseudomonadati; phylum Pseudomonadota; class Gammaproteobacteria; order Pseudomonadales; family Pseudomonadaceae; genus Pseudomonas; species Pseudomonas sp. SF2. Next base: position 83,436 of record NZ_JAMBDI010000020.1, read on the forward strand.
CCCAGCCCCTGCAGCAGGTACACCACGTCTTCACTGGCGATATTGCCGGTGGCCCCTTTGGCGTATGGGCAGCCGCCCAGCCCGGCCACCGAGCTGTCGAATACGCTGATACCTTCGAGCAGGCTGGCATACACGTTGGTCAAGGCCTGGCCATAGGTATCGTGGAAGTGCCCGGCCAGTTGCTCGCGCGGCACCTGTGCCGACACCACCTCGAACAGGCGCCGGGCATCACCGGCAGTACCGGTGCCGATGGTGTCGCCCAGCGATACCTCGTAGCAGCCCATGTCATGCAGGGCGCGGGCCACCGGGGCGACCTGCTCGGCACTGACCTTGCCTTCATAGGGGCAGCCGAGCACGCACGACACATAGCCGCGCACACGCACACCGTGATTGCGCGCGGCCTCCATGATCGGCTCGAAGCGTTTGAGGCTGTCGCTGATCGAGCAGTTGATGTTGCGTTGCGAGAAGGCTTCGGAGGCGGCGGCGAATACCGCCACTTCCTTCACCCCAGCGGCCAGGGCGTCCTCGAAACCGCGCAGGTTGGGCGCCAGCGCCGCATAGGTAACACCCGGGCGCTGGTGAATGCCGGCGAACACTTCGGCGGAGCCGGCCATCTGTGGCACCCACTTGGGCGAGACGAAACTGCCCACTTCGATATAGGCCAGGCCCGCCTCGGTGAGGTCGTCCACCAGGCGCACCTTGTCGGCGACGCTGATGGGCTGGGCTTCGTTCTGCAGGCCGTCGCGGGGGCCTACTTCGACCAGGCGGACGTGTTTGGGCAAGGACATGGCGGGTTTCCTGTGGCGTTCAGCGGTTGTCTTTGTTGTTCAGGGTGGCGGCCAGGGCTTGTTCGCAGCGCTCCTGGGCGGTGTCCAGCTCCAGCTGCATCTGGTGGATGTCGAGCATCTGCTGTTCCAGCTGGGCGCGGCGTTCGGCGATTTTCGCCAGCATGCTGTTGAGCTGCTTGAGGTTGCCGCTGGAGGGGTCGTACAACTCGATCAGCTCGCGGCATTCGGCCAGCGAAAAACCGATGCGCTTGCCGCGCAGGATGAGCTTCAGGCTGACCTTGTCACGCGCCGAATAGATGCGCTCCAGGCCTCGGCGCTCGGGGCTCAGCAGGCCCTGTTCCTCATAGAAGCGGATGGCGCGGGTGGTGATGTCCAGCTCGCGGGACAGGTCGGAGATGCTGTAGGTCTGGGTGCTCATGCTGGGGCTCGGCGTGGGGTATGCGGGTATCCTGAGGGTAGCTTGACGTATACGTCAAGCAGGGGTGCAGTTCAGGGACGGCGTGCACTACCTGTGGGAGCGGGTTTACCCGCGAAGAGGCCGGCACAGGCGAAAAAATTACTCAGACAACCCCGACCTGCGATACCCATTCGGCGTCTGCCCGCTCAACCGCTTGAACCACCGGGCAAAGTACGTCGGGTCGGTAAACCCCAGGCTATCCGACAACTGCCCGATACTCATCCGCGTATAGATCAGGTTGCGCCGCGCCTCCAGCAGCAACCGCTGGTGCACCACCTGCAGCGCGGTCTGCCCACTCAGCGCCCGGCACAGCTGGTTCAGCTGCAAACTCGGAATATTCAGCCGCGCGGCAAACTCCTCCACCGACAGGTGCTCACGGTAATGCGCCTCGACCAGGCGCAGGTACTGCCCCAGTAACTGGCGGTCACGCTCATCGCGGTTGCGCGGCGCCTGTCCCAGCTGCTGGCGGCGGCTGATCCAAACCATCAGCGCCGTCACCAGTGCCTCGAGCAAGGCAGCACGCGCCGGGGCGTTACCCTGGTACTCCTGCTGCAGAGTATCGATCAGGTTGCGCAGGCGTACCCGGTCCTGGCCCAGCGGGTAACACGCGGCTTTCGCCAGCACCGCCAGCGGTGCGCCCAGGCGCTGCTCCAGGTTCGCCACCAGGGCCGTGCCAAAGGTCAGCACATGCCCCTGGATATCGGCGCTGAAGCGAAAGCCGTGCACGGTCATCGGTGGCACTACCTGGATCGCCGCTTCGCTGATGGTGCTGCGCACCCCCTCGATCTCCACCTCGGCACGGCCGCGCTGCACGTACAGCAGCTGGAACAGTTCGGCATGCTGGTGCGGCTTGATCTCCCAGTGGTGCAGGCGGCTACGCGCCGGGATCGACTCGCAGTGCAGCAGGTCGGTGCCGGGCCAGGCCTGGTTTTCGCCATACAGCTTGAACAAAGGGACGCCGGGGAGGTTGGATTTCATGCGGGTTTACCTGTCCGGTAATCGAACGATTTTTGTAAAAGTGCAAGTTTTGCATGGAATAGCACACTTCAATGGCTGTTTTTGCCAGTAAAAATGCAAGGGCAAACCCTAACAGCAGATGTCGCCCCGCTGCCAGTCCAGGGGCGGCATCGTCCGCACAGAGACAACAACAATGAAAACTCAGGTCGCAATTATTGGTGCAGGTCCGTCTGGCCTGCTGCTGGGCCAACTGCTGCACAAGGCCGGTATCGATACGGTCATCGTCGAGCGGCAGACACCCGAGTACGTGCTCGGGCGCATCCGTGCCGGGGTGCTGGAGCAAGGCACCGTCGACCTGCTGCGTGAGGCCGGTGTGGCCGAGCGCATGGACCGTGAAGGCCTGGTACACGAAGGTGTCGAGCTGCTGGTCGGCGGGCGCCGCCAACGCCTGGACCTCAAGGCCCTGACCGGCGGCAAGACGGTGATGGTGTACGGCCAGACCGAAGTCACCCGTGACCTGATGCAGGCACGTGAAGCCAGCGGCGCGCCGATCATCTATTCGGCCAGCAATGTCCAGCCGCACGAGCTCAAGGGTGAACGGCCTTACCTGACTTATGAAAAAGACGGCCAGGTGCATCGGGTGGACTGCGACTACATCGCCGGCTGTGACGGCTTCCACGGTGTTTCGCGGCAGAGCATTCCGGAAGGTATCCTCAAGCAGTATGAGCGGGTCTACCCGTTTGGCTGGCTGGGCATGCTGTCAGATACGCCACCGGTCAACCACGAACTGATCTACGCACACCACGAGCGCGGCTTCGTGCTGTGCAGCCAGCGTTCGCACACCCGTAGCCGCTACTACTTGCAGGTACCGCTGGAAGAGCAGGTGGAGGCGTGGTCCGACGAGCGCTTCTGGCAGGAGCTGAAGGCACGCTTGCCGGAAGACGTGGCTGCGCGTCTGGTCACCGGCCCGGCTTTGGAAAAGAGCATCGCGCCGCTGCGCAGCCTGGTGGTCGAGCCGATGCAGTATGGCCACCTGTTCCTGGTCGGTGACGCCGCGCATATCGTCCCGCCGACCGGCGCCAAGGGCCTGAACCTGGCGGCATCGGACGTCAATTACCTGTACCGTATCCTGGTCAAGGTGTACCGCGAAGGGCGCACCGACCTGCTGCAGCAGTATTCGCCGCTGGCCCTGCGTCGGGTTTGGAAAGGCGAGCGCTTCAGCTGGTTCATGACCCAACTGCTGCATGACTTCGGCAGCCACAAGGACGCCTGGGACCAGAAGATGCAGGAGGCCGACCGCGAGTACTTCCTGACCTCGCCGGCGGGGCTGGTGAACATTGCCGAGAACTATGTAGGGCTGCCGTTCGAAGAAGTGGCCTGACCCGCACGTGAAAGCCTGGCCAACGCGCAATACCTGCAGGAGCGGCCTTGTGTCGCGAAAGGGGGGCGAAGCGCCCCAGGGTCTTCGTATTCCTGCCAAATTGCTGGGGCCGCTTTGCGGCCCTTTCGCGACGCGGTGCAGCGCAGGCATCCTGGAAAAACACGCCAGGGCTTGAAGTCAAGTTTGCGCATGACCGACAGTGCCTGGCTGAATAGGTAATGGCAGGAAGCACAACGATGACATTCTCCACACCCCTGATCGGCGCCTTGTGCCTGGTAGCTGCCAGTGGCTGGGCCTGCGCCGACCAGGTGCTGCCCGCGCCACCGGAACTGGCCTCCGGCTACCGCAGTGGCCTGCAGTCGGTGCATGCCAGCCGGCACATGGCCGCCGCCGCCAACCCGCTGGCCAGCGAAGCGGGGCGAGCGATGCTGCGTGCCGGTGGCAGCGCAATCGACGCGGCCATTGCCATGCAGATGGTGCTGACCCTGGTCGAACCGCAATCCAGCGGCATTGGCGGCGGAGCGTTCATCCTCTACTGGGATGGCCAGCGCGTGCAGGCGTTCGACGGCCGCGAGGCAGCCCCGGCGGCGGTGACGGAAAACCTGTTCCTGCAAGCCGATGGTTCACCGATGCCGTTCAGGGCGGCGCAGATTGGCGGGCGTTCGGTGGGCGTACCGGGGGTTCTTCGTGCCCTGAAGCTGGCCCATGAGCAGCACGGCAAGCTGCCCTGGCGCGACTTGTTCGCCCCGGCCATTGCGCTGGCACGTGACGGTTTCCCTGTTTCCGAACGCCTTCACACCCTGGTGGCGGGCGACCCGTTCATTGCCCGCTCACCGGCCATGGCCCGCTACTTTCTGGATGAACAGGGCAAGCCGCTGGCGGTGGGGGCTACCTTGCGCAACCCCGAACTCGCGCAAACCTTCGAGCAGATTGCCGCGCAGGGTCCCGAGGTGTTCTACAGCGGCGAGATCGCCGCAGCCATCGTCGCCAAGGTGCGCAGCCATGCCAATGCCGGCTATCTGTCGTTGCAGGATATGCAGCAGTACCAGGCCAAGGCGCGCGAGCCGCTGTGCGGCCCTTACAAGGCCTGGCGTATATGTGGCATGCCGCCGCCGTCGTCGGGCGGGGTGGCGGTGCTGCAGACCCTGGGCATCCTGGAAGCACTGCAGCAGGCTTCGCCACAACGCGACCTTGCCGTCATGCGACCGCTGCGCACTTCGTCCGTGGCCGGGCTGGAGGCCCCGCCGCTGGCCGTGCACCTGGTTGCCGAGGCCGAGCGCCTGGCCTATGCCGACCGCGCCCAGTACCTGGCCGACAGCGATTACGTGCCGGTTCCGCTCAAGGCCCTGACCGACTCTGCGTACCTGGCCAGCCGTGCCGCGCAGATTGGCGAGTACAGCATGAAGCGCGCCCGCCCGGGCCAGCCGCAGGGCGCCGACCTGGCCCTGGCGCCTGACCGCTCGCCACTGCGTATTTCCACCTCGCACCTCAGCGCGGTGGATGACCGTGGCCAGGCCCTGGCCATGACCACCTCGGTGGAAGCAGCGTTCGGTTCGCACCTGATGGTCAAGGGCTTTTTGCTCAACAACCACCTGACCGACTTCTCGTTCATCCCCCAGGAGCAGGGCAAGCCCGTGGCCAACCGGGTGCAACCGGGCAAGCGGCCGCTGTCGGCAATGGCACCGACCCTGGTGTTCTCGCGAGCTTCTGGCGAGCTGGTGGCCAGCCTTGGCTCGCCCGGCGGTTCGCAGATCATCGGCTACGTGAACAAGGCACTGATCGGCCTGCTGGACTGGCAGCTTGATCCGCAGCAGGCCGCTGGCCTGCCCAACTTCGGCAGCCGCAATGCCGGCACCGAAGTAGAGGCGGGGTTGGCCAGCCCGGCGCTGATCCGGCAGTTGGCGGCCTGGGGGCATGAGGTGACGCCGATGACCATGACCAGTGGCATGCAGATCATCCAGCGCAGTGGCGAGGGCTGGTCGGGCGGTGCCGACCCCCGGCGCGAAGGCGTGGCACTCGGCGACTAGCCGGCGCATTGCGGTGCAGCAGGTGGCGTGATAGAAGTCAGTCTTGTCATTCAGAAGTCGAATACCAAGATGTCCATCAGCGTGAAATCGAATAGGGCCCTGTTCGACCTCGACCTGTTGCGCGCCATTGTCGTGGTGGCTGACTGCGGCAGCTTCACCACGGCTGCAGCCCGTCTGCACTCCACTCAATCGACCATCAGCCAGAAGGTGCGCCGCCTTGAGGATATGGTTGGCCACCGCCTGCTGGTGCGTGGCAATCGCGATGTGCTGCCGACCGATGCCGGGCAGACCCTGCTCGGCTATGCCCGGCACATGCTGGCCCTCAACGATCAGATGCTCGAAGCCTTGGCCGGGGCGATGGTTGGCGTGACCGTGCGCCTTGGCGTGCCCGAGGACTTCGTGGGCGGGCGTACCACCAATGCGCTGTCGGCGTTCAGTCGGCTGCACCCGCAGGTGAAGCTGGAAGTGACCAGCGGCCTGTGCCGCGACCTCAGCCAGGCCTACGACAACGGTGAGCTCGACCTGGTGTTGCTCAAGCAGCGGCGCAACAGCCGCGAAGGTGTGGCCTGCTGGCCCGAGCGCCTGCAGTGGATCGACAGTGCGCGCACGCCCGCCTTCGAGCTGGACCCGATCCCGCTGGTGACGTTCCCGCCTCGTGGCCTGTACCGCGACGACATGATAACGGCCATCGAAGGCATCGGCCGGCGCTGGCGTATCAGCTTCACCAGCTCCAGCCTCAGCGGTATCCAGGCTGCAGTCGCCGATGGCATGGGCGTCAGCCTGCTGCCGCCACGGGCGGCCACTGGCGAGCACCGGGTACTGGGGGCCGAACAGGGGCTGCCGGAGGTAGACAGCTATGAAATCGTCATTGTTCACCGGCCGACGGCGGATGTGATGGTCAAGGCGCTGGCCGAGGTGATGACGCAATTGCTTGCAGGCGGCGGGATCTGACGGGGTTGGGGCCGCTTGGCGGCCCATCGCAGATCGGCGTTTGCAGGGTCAGGCAACGCGTCGGATGCGGCTCTTGGCAGCGCGGCCGCGGGTATGGCTGAACAGGTCTTTCGGGTCATCTTCCACCCATGGCACCAGGTCGATCTTGCTACCCATGCCACGTTTTTCGGCTTGCTGTAGTACGTACCGTAGTACGGTGTAGTCTTCCAGGGCGAAGCCCACCGAGTCGAACACGGTGACCTGGTTGTCGCTCTGGCGGCCCTCGGCTTCACCGCGCAGCACGCGCCACAGGTCGACCACCGGGAAGTCCGCCGGCAACTGCTGGATGTCACCTTCGATGCGGGTTTGCGGCTCGTACTCGACGAACACCCGGGCGTTGCGCAGCACATCGGCATGCAGCTCGGTCTTGCCCGGGCAGTCGCCACCCACGGCATTCAGGTGCATGCCGGGTTCGAGCATGTCGGGGGTGATGATGGTGGCGTAGGCCTTGTCGGCGGTCACCGTGGTGATGATGTCCACGCCTTTCACCGCTTCTGCCACCGAGCCGGCGCGGCGGATGGTGAGGCTGCTGTACTCCTTGAGGTTGGCGATCAGCTTGGCGGTGGCGAGCGGGTCGGTGTCGTAGGCGACGATTTCTTCGATGCCCAGGTGCTTGTGGAAGGCCAGTGCCTGGAATTCGCTTTGCGCGCCGTTGCCGATCAGCGCCATCCTGCGTGAGTTTGGCCGGGCCAGCGCCTGGGCTGCCATCAGCGAGGTGGCTGCGGTGCGCAGCGCGGTGGCGATGGTCAGTTCGGACAGCAACACCGGGTAGCCGGTGTCGACATCGGCCAGTACGCCGAAGGCCATCACCGTATGCAGGTCGCGGGCGGTGTTGGCCGGGTGGCCGTTGACGTATTTGAAGGCGTAGCGGCTGTTGTCGGCGACCGGCATCAGTTCGATCACGCCGACTTCCGAATGGCTGGCAACACGTGCGGATTTATCAAACTCCTGCCAGCGTTTGTAATCTTCACGAATGGCTGCGGCCAGTTCGCCAATGAACGGCGCTACGCCAATGTCATGTACCAGGTCCGACATGGTTGGAACATCAATGAAATACGTCATGCTCTTGCACCTTGTTATTGCGCCGTCACCCCGCTGACCTGGAGGACGAACGCCTGAGATTGTTGGAGTGACGTGAGCATTCTGATGACAGGCTGCGTCAAGATGAAGAGAGCAGGTTGCCAGTTTCATCAGCTTTCTAGACAATTTGTCACCCAAGCATGGCAATCTGATTATCTGGCAGGCATCCATGGATACTATCGATCGGGAATTGATTGCGCTGTTGCGCGACAACGCGCGCATCCCCGTGCTGACCCTGGCGAAGAAGCTCAAGGTGGCCAGGGCAACCGTGCAAAACCGCATCACCCGGCTCGAAGAGCAGGGCGTGATCATCGGCTACACGGTACGCCTGCGCGCCGATGCGCTGGAGCAGGGCGTGCGGGCAATCACCAGCATCGGCATCAGCGGCCACCACGCCGCAGAGGTCAAGCACGCGCTGCGCGGGCATCCCAACGTGGTGGCCATCCATAGCACCAATGGCCGCTGGGACCTGATGGCAGAGCTGCGTGCAGACACCCTGGAGGCCTTCGACCGGGCGTTGAACGCCATCCGCTCGATACCGCACATCGAAAACACCGAGACCAGTATCCTGCTCTCGACCTACAAGATGTGACCGCTGGGGCAAGCCTTCTGGCAGGTGCATTGCGCAAACTTTCACTTGCGCTGGAACGCGGGCCGGCGCAGGCATTTCAATACCCTCTAGGGCTGGCGCTCGGCCACCGCCCGCAAGGTACGCAACGTCACCACTGGCGCATCCACCACAAACCGGTTGGCCAGCCACCCCGGCACATCTCCGGCAGGGTCGGCCTGCAGTTGGTAGGTCACTTCGGTCTTGCGCTCCCCCAGTGGTTTCATCCGCCACTCGCCGCTGAGCTGCTGTACCCGGATCAGTCCCTTTACCTTGGGGATCCTGCCGGGCTCGGCGCTCAGGTGGCGCAGCAGCGTGCCGTCGTCCAGGCGTTCGGTCGTGACCTTCAGCACGATGTCCCGCGGCATCGTCGGCCACGGCAGGTTGGTGGTCAGGTACACCCAGGTGTTTTCGCCTTGCACATCCAGCAAGCGCATCTCGGCGCAGGCGTACAACCACTTGCAGGCCACCCGCAGGTTTTCCTGCAGGTCGGTGAGCGTACGAATGCTGGCTTTCATGGTGCTGACACCACGGAATTGCTGGTAGGGCGAGTCGGCCACGCCACTCAGGTACACGCGGATGCCTTCGCGGTCGTAGGCCAGGTTCCAGTCATCGGCGGCTGGGGCGGGGGGACAGAGCAGCAGGGCGGCGAGCAGCAGGCAGCGGTTCATGGCTGGTACCGCGCGGGTGGCAGGATTTTCAGTATGCGGCTACTGGGGCTGCTTTGCAGCCCTTTCGCGACACAAGGCCGCTCCCACAGGGTTCGGCATACACCGTACTTTTGTGGGCGCGGCCTTGTGTCGCGAAAGGGGCGCAAAGCGCCCCAATGCATCAACGCTTAGGGTTCAGCGTCAGGTGCACGTGACGGTTCACGTCCTTGTACAGCAGGTAGCTGAACTTGCCTGGGCCGCCGGCGTAGCAGGCTTGCGGGCAGAAGGCGCGCAGCCACATGAAGTCGCCGGCTTCCACTTCGACCCAGTCCTGGTTCAGGCGGTACACCGCCTTGCCTTCCAGTACGTACAGGCCGTGTTCCATCACGTGGGTCTCGGCGAACGGGATCACCCCGCCCGGCTGGAAGGTGACGATGTTCACGTGCATGTCGTGGCGCATGTCGGCCATGTCGACGAAGCGGGTGGTGACCCAGCGGCCTTCGGTGCCCGGCATCTCGATGACGGTGGCGTTGTCACGGTGGGTAACGAACGACTCGGGAACGTCCAGGCCTTCGACCTTCTGGTAGTGCTTGCGCAGCCAGTGGAAGGTGACGTTGGACTTGCTGTTGTTGCGCAGGCTCCACTCGGCGCCCGGGGCCAGGAAGGCGTAGCCGCCCGGTACCAGGGTGTGGTGCTTGCCTTCGACGGTGATGTCCAGTTCGCCTTCGACGATGAACACCACGGCTTCGGCGTTCGGGTCCAGCTCAGGGCGCTCGCTGCCGCCTTCCGGAGCCACTTCGACGATGTACTGGGAGAAGGTTTCGGCAAAGCCGGTCAGCGGGCGGGCGATGACCCACATGCGCATCTTGTCCCAGAACGGCAGGTGGCTGGTGACGATGTCACGCATCACGCCCTTGGGGATGACGGCATAGGCTTCGGTGAACATGGCACGGTCAGTCAGCAGCTCGGTCTGAGCCGGGTGCCCACCGTGGGGGGCGAAGTACGAATGGTTCGACATGGACGATCTCGACTTGTTGTTCTCTCCCCATGCCGTGAACCGCACCGGCCGGTGCGGCGCAGGGGATGTGGCGACAGAATAGGGTCGAGCGCGCGCCATCTACAAATTAAATGTTGGAATACCCGGTATTTGCTGGCTGAATGCGAACCTGGCGGCCAACGTGCCCTTCCTGCAAGCGGTCGCCCTGGCCGAACAGCTTGTGGCGCAAGGTGCCGTCGGCATAGCTCAGCGGGTAGCGGCCACGGCGTTGCAGTTCGGGCACCAGCAGCTCGACCACCTGGGCCAGGTCGTCCGGTTGCACCGCGTAGGTCAGGTTGAAGCCATCGATGCCGGTCTGGTCCAGCCAGCTTTCCAGCTGGTCGGCCACCTCGCTGGCAGCACCCACCAGCACCGGGCCACGGCCGCCCAGGCCGACGAACTCGGCGGCTTCGCGCACGGTCCAGCGGCGGTTCGGGTCGGCAGCGGTGAAGGCTGCCAGGGCTGCGCGACCGGCATCGTTCTCGACGTATTCGATGGGCGCATCGGGGTCGAGGTTGGCAAAGTCGATGCCGGTCCAGCCTGACAGTAGCGCCAGGGCAGCGTCCAGGTCGACATAGCGGCGGTATTCGGCGAAGCGCGCCTCGGCCGCCTCCCGGGTGGGGGCGACAATCAACAGTGCCTGGGCGTAGATCAGCACCTCGTCCCGGCCACGCCCGGCCGCCTCGCTGGCCGCGCGGATGCCGTCGGCGTAGCGGCGCAGTACCGTGGGCGTCGGCCCGCTGATGAACACGCATTCGGCATGTCGCGCCGCGAACTGCTGGCCGCGTGCCGAAGCACCTGCCTGGAACAGCACCGGCGTGCGTTGTGGCGAAGGTTGGCACAGGTGCATGCCTGGCACCTGGAAGTGCTCGCCCACATGGTTGATGGGGTGCACCCGGGCGGGTTCGATGTATCGCCCGCTGTCACGCTCCAGCAACACAGCGTCGTCGTCCCAGCTTTTCTCCCACAGTTTGTAAAGGACCTGCAGGTATTCCTCGGCCAGGTCATAGCGCTGGTCGTGGCCCAGCTGGTGCGCCAGGCCCAGGTTGCGCGCGGCGCTGTCAAGGTAGCCGGTGACGATGTTCCAGCCGACCCGGCCATTGCTCAGGTGGTCGAGCGTGGACATGCGCCGGGCGAACGGATAGGGGTGTTCGTAGGTGAGCGAGAAAGTGACGCCGAAGCCCAGGTGCTCGGTAACCCCGGCCATGGCTGGTACCAGCAGCAGCGGGTCGTTGACCGGTACCTGCACGCCACCGCGCAGGGCGGCTTCGGGGCCGCCCTGGTAGACGTCGTAGATGCCCAGCACATCGGCGATGAACAGGGCGTCGAACAGGCCGCGTTCGAGCAGGCGGGCCAGGTCGGTCCAGTAACCCAGGCGGTTGAAGGCCACGCTGGTGTTGCGCGGGTGGCGCCACAGGCCGGGGGACTGGTGGCTGGCGGCGTTCATGCTGAAGGCGTTGAAGCGGATCGGGCGGGGCATGGGGGCGCTCCGCTCAAGGCAAGACGGAAGCCGGGTAGACCGCGTCGGCCACCTGCAGCTTGCGTGGAATCAGGCCCAGGTCCTGGAAGGTATCGGCCAGTTTCTGTTGCTCGGCAACGATCTGCGGGGTAATGGCCACGGCGTTGTAGTTGCGTCGTTCGCTGGCCACTTGCAGTACGTTGGCATTGATCCCCAATTGCGGGGCCAGCAGCGCGGCGACTTCCGCAGGCTTGGCATTGGCCCACTGGCTGACCTTGCCCAGTTCGGCAAAGAAGATCTTCAGCAACGCGCGGTGCTGGTCGGCGAAGCTGGCGGTGGACAGGTAGAAGGTGCGGTTGTTGGACAAGCCGCTACCGTCGCGCAGGTTCTTCAGGCCCGGCTGGCTTTCTGCGGCGGCGAGGAACGGGTCCCACAGGGTCACGGCCTGGACGCTGCCCGATTGCAGTGCCGCCACGGCATCGGCGGCGTTGTTGACGTAGGCCGGGGTGATGTCCCGGTAGCTGAGGCCGGCCTGTTCCAGGGCAACGGCCAGCAGGTACTGGGCGTTCCAGCCGCGGCCGGTGGCCACGCGCTTACCCTTGAGGTCTTGCACGCTGCTCAGGTGATCCTGCTCGCGCACCACCAGGCCGATGCCGCGTGGGTAGGGTTGCTCGGCGGCCAGGTACACCACCGGCTTGCCCGCGGCCTGGGCGAACACCGAGGGTGCATCGGCAGCATGGCCGAGGTCGATGGCGCCGGTGCTCAGGGCTTCGAGTAGTTGCGGGCCGGCGGCGAACTCGTGCCAGCTGACTTTCACGCCTTGCGGCGCCAGTGCCTTCTCCAGGGCGCCGCTGCCCTTGAGGATGTTGATACTGTTGAATTTCTGGTAGCCGATGCGCAGGGTCTTGGCTTCGTCGGCCAGGGCTTGGGACCAGGGCAGCAGGGTGCTGGCGACACTGGCCAGCAAGCCGCCGATCAACAGACGGCGCAGGGGGGAGAAGGCACGGGCGGACATGGGTATTGCTCCTTGAATCGGCTGGAAAACGATGTGCCCAGACTAAGGAGGTGGCGTTTGGCTTTCAATTTTTAATATGCATGTTTGTTAGATTATTTTGTTATTTTTATATCCTTTTGTTTTATCAGGGCCGTCGCCCAAAGGCGATTGCCCCCTGCGTTCAGTTGGGCAGGCGCCGTTTGCGTGTGGGCAGCAGGCCCAGTACCAGCATGCAGCCAAGCAGGATTACCAGGCCTCCGGCGGCCTGCAACAGGCTCACGGTTTCATCGGGAAGCAAGGCACCGACCAGCACAGCCACCAGCGTGACCACTAATTCCACGCTGATGGCGCGGGTGGCGCCGGCAATCAGTGCCCGCTGGCTGACCGCGCCAACCCGGCCAAAGGCATGCCCCCCAGCAGCCGTGGGTGATGGCTACCCGACCAACAGCGCGCTTCCCTGCATGGCCGCGCTCGCGGATAATCCCCGTATTCCAATAAACAGCCTGTGAGTGGGTATGAGTGATTCCGTAGTCAGCCTCGGCCAGCCTGAAACCGAAGGGGGGCGCAAGACGCGCAAGAACAACCCCGAGAAAACGCGCGAGGACATCCTCCAGGCCGCCATCCACGAGTTCGTCCAGCAAGGGCTGGCTGGTGCCCGCGTCGACGCCATCGCCGAGCGCACCGCCACCTCCAAGCGCATGATCTACTACTACTTCGGCAGCAAGGAGCAGCTGTACTGCGAGTGCCTGGTCAAGCTGTACGGCGATATCCGCAAGACCGAGCAAAGCCTGGACCTGGAGTCGCTGCCGGCCGAGCAGGCGATTCGCCGGCTGGTGGAGTTCACCTTCGATCACCACGACCGCAACGTCGATTTCGTGCGGATCATCTGCACCGAAAACATCCACTATGGCGAGTACGTCAAGCAGTCGCCGGCCATTCGCGAAATGAGCAGCCTGGTGCTCGAGGCCTTGGGCAATACCCTGCGTCGCGGTGTACAGGAAGGTGTGTTCCGCGCCGGTATCGAGGTCATCGACCTGCACATGCTGATGAGCGCGTTCTGCTTCTACCGGGTGTCGAACCGCCACACCTTTGGCGAGATCTTCCAGATCGACCTGTCCGATGAGCAGGTCAAGCTGCGTCACAAGGTCATGATTTGTGATGCTGTGCTGCGGTACATCCAGATCGAGCGCCGCCCCTGAAGGTTTTCCAGTGCCTGGCTGGCCTCTTCGCGGGTAAACCCGCTCCCACAGGATCACCGCTGTCCCAAAGATTCGCACAGTACCTGTGGGAGCGGGTTTACCCGCGAAAGGGCCGGCCCAGGCGACACCTCAACAAGCCTTGAACCTCACTCACCCAGCCGCTGCTCACGCGACGGCGGGTAGCCAAAGTACGCCGCATAGCATTTGCTGAAGTGCGACACCGAAACAAACCCGCAGGCCACTGCCACTTCCATCACCGACAGGTCGGAATACTGCAGCAGGCGGCGGCTTTTGGTAATGCGTAACTCCATGTAATAGCGTCGCGGCGAAGTACCCAGCTGAGCCTGGAACAGGCGGTCGATCTGCCGGCGCGAGCGCCCGCTGTAGGCGGCCAGTTGGTCGAGGCTGAGGGTTTCCTCGAGGTTGTTCTCCATCAGCTCGACGATGGTGCGCAGGTGCAGGCTCATGGACTTCTTCGCGCCCGGGCCGACCTGGCGGTAGCGGGCACCGGAGAATGACAGGATCTCCTCGACGCCTTCGGCCAGGCCGTCGCCATACAGCCGGCGCACCAGGCCGAGCATCAGCTCCATGGCGCCATTGGGGCTGGCGGCACTGAGGCGGTCGCGGTCGAGGGTGAAGCTGGCCGGGGTGATCCGCGTTTGCGGGCTGCGCTCGGACAGGCTGGCGCGCTGCTCGGGGTGGATACTGCAGCCATAGTCGTCCAGCACCCCGGCGCGGCCGAGGAACCACGCGCCATTCCACAACCCTCCCAGGGCCATGCCGTGGGCCGCGCAATCGTCCAGCAGCCGGTCAAGCTCCGGGTACTTCAAGGGCGTGCGCAAGCCGCCACAGATCACCAGCAGGTCCAGCTCCTTCAGCGCCTCGGCGGACAACTCGGTGGCTACCAGCTCCAACCCCAGGTCGCTGAGCACGCGGTCGCCTTCGAGCGACAGCGGGGTGAACTGGAAGCTGTCGGCGCGCAGCAGGTTGGCCGTGACCAGTACGTCCATGGCCACGGTGAAGCTGGCCATCGAAAAGTGTTCGAGCAATACGAAATCGACCCGATAGGGGGCCTGGGCATTGGCGCTGGTGGACTTCAGCCGCAGCATGTTGCTGGTGCTGGTCTTCTTGCTGAACTGGCGTGGCGTGGGCACTCTGGACTCCGCTTCCTGGCTGGCCTGGAGAGTGTGGCGGTAGGTCGGGGGAAAGACAATCTCCCGGGTGGCCATGTCGTATTCCAGGTCGTATTCAGGCAACCTGTCTGGCTTGGCACGTTGCCGCTATGCTGATGCTCCCGTCACTGAGGATGCCCCTGATGAAATACGCCGCTGCCCTGTTGCTTTGTCTGATGCCATTGCTGGCCAGTGCCCTGGAACCCGGCGACAAGCTCGCCCCGTGGACGCTGCTGGACCAGTACGACCAGGCCTACAGCCTCGACGCCGGTACACACATTCTGCTGGTGGCGCGCGACATGGACGGTGCCAAGCTGGTGAAGGCGGCACTGGCCGAACAGCCCAAGGGTTACCTGGAAGCGCGCGATGCGGTGTTTGTTGCCGACATCCAGCGCATGCCGGCACTGATCAGCAAGCTGTTCGCCATCCCCGCCATGCGCGATTACAACTACCGGGTGCTGCTTGACCGTGAAGGGCGGGTGGCCAGCCGTTATCCCGGGCAGGATGGCCAGGTGCAGTGGTTGCAACTGGAGCAGGGCAAGCTGGTGAGCCAGCGAGCGTTTGCCGATGCGCCGGCGTTGAAGGCGGCGCTGGAGAATGCACCACAGCATTGAGTGAAGCCCCTGCGTTGCGTCCTGTGGAGATGGCACTCATGTGCGCAACCTGTGGGAGCGCATACCTTGGAGCCGTACGATCAGCCAAATCAATCTGAACCCTCGGCAGCCTCTGCAACCCAACCCATTACATGCCAAATGGGAGAGCGCTCATGGAAATCGGAACGATCTGGATCGTCATCGCGGCCTTTGTGGTCCTGCTGGAAATCTGGGCCATCTGGCACATCATCGGCAGTGACCGGCGCGCCGAGCGCAAGATGCTGTGGATCGTCTTCGTGGTCTACGCGCCATTCCCCGGCTTGCTGTTCTGGGCCTGGCGCGGGCCTCGCGCGGTGAAGGGCAGGGCGGTACTGCAGGAAAAATGACGGTGTGCGGCATCAGGCTGTGGGCCTGATGCCGCTCATACGCTAGGCAATGTCGAAGCGGATTGCTGGCCCCAGCCCATCCACCATCAGGCAGCCGTAGAACTTCACTTTCGACAATACCCGCAGGCCCTTGAGCTCCTCGTGGATGCGATCACGGACAAGCCTCTCGGCTTCGAGGGCTTTGTCAGACTTTGAAATGGCGGCGAGTTCCACCAGCCCGAGCAGAGTGGTTTCGATGTGTTCCACGGTGTCCAGCCCGATGTTCTCGCGCAGATGCTGGCGCGCCTGTGCCGCATCGTATTCGTCCCGCTGCGGGTCGCGTGGCTTGATGGTGTAGGCGAGTAGAAATTCATGTTTGCTCATGGTGTTTTCCTTGTTGCATGCAGGCCTCCATGCCGGGCCTTGCAATCTAGCGCCTGATGGCCACTGCGCATACAGACGCGTGGTTCACGAAAGCCAGGGCGCTGTGCGAAACGTCCTACACTGCGGTGCCGCGCTTCGCGTTAGCCGTCTCTTTCGCGCTTGACCTCAAGTTAACTCAAGGTCCGATACTCCGTCGTTCTTTCAACTGATCGAGGGCTTACCGTGAGTCATTCAACCGCGTTCCAGCTGAGCAACCCCGAAGGCCTGTACGACCCCAGCGGCAATGCCTATTCCCATGTCGCCGAAGTTCATGCTGACAGCCGCCTGCTGTTCATCGCCGGTCAGGGCGGGGAGAACCGCAACGGGCAACTGTCGCCGCTGTTCGCCGAGCAGGCCCGCCAGGCGCTGGCCAACCTGGAGATTGCCTTGGCCTCGAAAGGCGCCAGCCTGGCCCAGGTGTTCAAGCTGACCCTGCTGATCGTCGAGCATTCCGAAACGCGCCTGCGTGAGTGGGTAATCGAGGCTGACAAGGCCTGGGGCTCGTCCATGAAACCGACCTGCACGCTGATACCGGTACCCCGGCTGGCGCTGGACGGCATGCTGGTGGAGATCGAGGCGGTAGCAGCGCTGTAGATGTAGGCGATTCGGTGGTGGCACCAGCTAAACACAGTGTTGTATATCGGTGCTGGCCCTAGCAGCATGGCCGCTATAACAACAATTGATCTCAGAGGTGACCACACCATGAGCACCGGCACCACCACGCTCGCTGACCGCAAGACCCGGGCCTGGGTCTGGCCTGCACTTTTCAGCCTGGTGGCCTTCGCTGCCAATTCGGTGTTCTGTCGGCTGGCGCTGAAGGATGGGGCCATCGATCCGGCATCCTTCACCGTGGTGCGCCTGGCCAGTGGTGCACTGTTCCTGCTGCTGTTGCTCCGCCTGCGCAAACCTGCGCTCGCCATGGGGGGCAGCTGGCGGGGCGGCCTGGCCCTGTTCCTGTACGCGTTCCTGTTTTCTGCGGCCTACCTGCAGCTGGGCGCGGGCGCGGGTGCGTTGCTGCTGTTCGGTGCGGTGCAGATCACCATGTTCGGCTTCGCCTGGTACAAGGGCGAACGCATCACCGCGCGGATGCTGCTGGGCATGCTGATCGCCTTTGCCGGCCTGCTGGTGCTGCTGTTGCCCGGTACCTCGGCGCCAC
Source organism: Pseudomonas sp. SF2 (assembly GCF_036858055.1). NCBI lineage: Bacteria > Pseudomonadati > Pseudomonadota > Gammaproteobacteria > Pseudomonadales > Pseudomonadaceae > Pseudomonas > Pseudomonas sp. SF2. The sequence continues at coordinate 100,770 of NZ_JAMBDI010000020.1, forward strand.
CCTTTGCCAGTGCTTTGCTGATGGCCCTGTCCGGCGTGGCCTGGGGCGTTTACACACTGCTGGGCAAAGGCTCACCCAGGCCGCTGGCCGATACTGCCGGCAATTTCGCACGGAGCCTGCCTTGCCTGGTGCTGCTGGTACCTATGCTGTTGCTGGGGGCCGGCTTGCACCTGACTCCGCCCGGTTTGCTGTATGCGTTGGGCTCCGGCGTGCTGGCCTCGGGTGCGGGCTATGCCGTGTGGTACGGCGTGGTCAGGCAGGTCAGTGCGCAGCAGGCGGCGACCCTGCAGCTAAGCGTCCCGGTGATTGCGGCGTTGGGCGGGGTTGGCCTGATCGGTGAGCCATTGTCGCTGCGCTTGCTGGTGGCGTGCGTGGTGGTGCTGGGCGGTATCGCCCTGGCACTGGCGCCGCGCCGTTGAAGGGGTGAGGAACGTGGCAGGGCATGGCTGTCGAGGCCCGCAGTGTATGGCTGACTATAATGGATCAACCTCACCTCGTAGCCCGTTACGGGAGGCATCCGCTGGCGATTCACTCAGCCTCTGGTCGAACGGTCAGCGTCGGTGGCTTCGGTCACCACAGGCAGGTTGCCGGCACGCTGGATCACCCGCCGTTGCTGCTCATAGTCGTCCAGCGACAGGCCGCGGCGTTGCAGCGCTTCCAGTTGCAGTTGACGGGTTTCTTCGGCGGTGTAGGGGCGCAGTTCGGGGTGGCTGGCACAGCCGCTGATGATGGCGATGGCAAAAACGGCAAGGGTGGCGGACAGCTGGCGGGCCAAGGTGTTCATCAGGTAGCTCCAGGGGCCGGGGTCGTGAGCGGCGAGTCGATGGAGCTAGGTTATTCGGCCATGTGGTTCGGCAGAAATTGCCATTCTCGATAGTGACTATCGATGGTTCCAGGGGAACCGGGAGGGTGCGATGGGGCAAGCCGAGCAACCGCGCAAATGGGGCGTACTGGAACCGATCGACCGTATCACCGAAGTCATCTTCGGCCTGTTGATGGCGATGACCTTCATTGGCTCGTTGAGCGTGGCCACGGCCGGGCGCGAAGATGCCCGGCTGATGCTGATCGCCGCGTTCGGCTGCAACCTGGCCTGGGGCCTGGCCGATGCGGTCATCTATTTACTGCGTACCTGGACCGAGCGCACCCGTAGCCGGACCCTGTTGGCCCGCCTGCAAGCCGGTGAAGCCAGCCAGGGGCGCAGGCTGATTGCCGATGCGCTGCCAGAGCGCATCGGCCTGGCACTGGATGAAGACGGCCTGGAGATGCTGCGCGGGCGGATGCTGCGTGATGCTGCCCGCCCGCTGCCGGTACGCCTGGGGCTGGATGATCTCAAGGCAGCCCTGGCCACTTTCCTGTTGGTGGTATTGGCAACCTTCCCGATGGTCATTCCATTCCTGCTGATCGAGACCACCGGTACGGCCATTCGCGTGTCGAACCTGGTCGCCCTGGCCATGCTCTTCCTTGCGGGCTGGTTGCTGGCACGCTATTCCGGTGGCCGCACCCTGTTGACCGGCGTGGTCCTGGCAGCGGTCGGGGCGGCGCTGATCATGGCGATCATCGCCCTGGGCGGCTGAGCATCGCCCGCTCAGTATTTTATGTCGCGGGCGCGCTCACGGCCTTGCTGCTTGGTGTGGCGTTTGTCCTGCCGGCAGCCGGCGTTGCTTTGCTGGTCGGCGTGGCGGCAGTCCTGTTTGGTCTGCCGCGCGTCCTGGCGGGTTTCCTGCCGTACATCACGGGCCTCGCGGCGCCGTTCGGCGCGGTCGGTGGCCGCCCAGGCCGAGGTGCAGAGCGCGGCGAGCATGATGACGGCGATGAGGCGGGGCGTGTTCATCGGGATGGGCTCCTTTTTGAATATGGCCTCGTGCCCGCGAAAGGGCCGGTACAGTCAATTACAGATGTCAGCCCAGTCCCGGTATAGATTCAAAAGCAGCAACCACCCCCACCCTTAGAGCGCGAACAGTTTGGCCCCCGCATCTGGCCAAAAGCAGTGCCGTTGCTACCCTTAACCCACGTGCTCTGACCTCATGGGGAGAAGCGATGCGCATGCCATTGTCAGCGGTCCTGTCGGCGGTCCTGTATCTGAGCGCTATGCCCGGCCTGGTGCTGGCAGAAGACGTACCTGCCCCCGACCCGGCACCACAAGCCGACACGGTCGTAGCCAAGGACCCGGTGTTCACCCAGGAGCAACTGGACCAGATGCTCGCGCCCATCGCGCTGTACCCTGATGCGCTGCTGGCCCAGGTATTGATGGCCTCGACTTATCCGGGGCAGGTGAGCGAAGCGGTGACCTGGTCCAAGGCCAACCCCAAGGCCTCCGGCGACGATGCCGTCAAGAAGGTGGCGAGCCAGCCCTGGGACCCGAGCGTACAAGCGCTGGTGGCCTTCCCGCAGGTGCTGGCAACCCTGGGTCAGGACCCGGTCTGGGTACAGCGCCTGGGCGACGCCTTCCTCGCGCAGCCCGACGACGTCATGGGCGGTGTGCAGCGCCTGCGTCACCAGGCCCAGGCCGCCGGCAACCTGCAGAGCAACCAGTACCAGAACGTGACCGTGCAGACTGCGCCCGCACCAGCACCGGCCTCCAGCGGCAGCAGCACCCAGGTGGTCACTGCCAGCAGCCCGCCCACCACCATCATCATCGAGCCGGCCGACCCGCAGGTGGTGTACGTGCCCAGCTACAACCCGACCACCACCTACGGCACCTGGGCCTACCCGGCCTCGCCGCCGGCGTATTATCCGCCACCGCCCATGTACTACCCTGGTTCCGCGCTGGTGGCGGGCCTCGCCTTCGGTACCGGCGTGGCAATCGTCGCCTCGCTGTGGGGCGACTGTGACTGGGGCAACAACGACATCGACATCGACGTCAACCGCTACAACAACATCAACGGCAACAACCGCATCACCAACAACCAGAACAAATGGCAGCACAACGCCGCCAACCGCGACGGCGTGCCGTACCGCGACTCCCGTAGCCGCCAACAGTACGGCCGCCAGCTGGACGGAGCCACCCAGCGTACTGCCTTCCGCGGTGACGACGCCCAGCGCGCCCAGGCGCGGGACAAGGCCAGGGCGTCGATGGATCGGGCCGGCATCGAACGGCCGGCCACCAGCAACCGGCAGGCACGCCAGCAGATGCGCGAAGCGCAGGCGGGTAATTCGGTCGGCAACCGCATGCAGCCCCGCAGCGACAACCCGAGGGCAACCGACCGCCGACAGGAAACCCGCCATACCCAGGCACGGCAGCAGAACAACCAGGTGAATCAACGCAGGCAAGGCGAAGGCCAGGGGCGGCAGCTGGCGCAAAACCGGCCTTCCAATACCGCTGGCCGGGCGCGTAACAATGCCTTCGACGGTGTGCGTTCACCCTCGCGCACCAGCGCGCAGGCCAGCCGCGGCCGTACCAGCCAGTCGTTCGCCCAGCGCCCGAGCGCATCGCGTGCTGCCGGTCACCAGATTTCCCGGCCCAGTGCGCCCGCACGCCGCGGGGGAGGTGGCCGTCGATGAACCGTCAATCGATAGCGGCACTGGTACTCGCAGCCGGTATGGCCTGGTCGACCCAGGCCGCTGCGCAGGAAGCCTTCCCGACGCCGGAGAAGGCCGTGGACGCCTTTGTTGCGGCGCTGGGCCAAGAGAAGCCTGATGAAGCCCGCCTGGCCCAGTTGCTGGGCGATGACTGGCGTACCTACATACCGCGTGGAGGTGTGCAACGCAGTGACGTGGACACGTTCCTGGAACAGTATCGTGCGCAGCACAGCATCGACATGTCGGGGGCGAGCAAGGCCATTCTCGCGGTGGGCAGTGATCACTGGACGTTGCCCATACCGTTGACCAGAGGCAACCAGGGTTGGCGTTTCGACCTCAAGGCCGGCAGCGCCGAAATCCGCGCCCGGCGCATTGGCCGCAACGAGCTGGGTGCCATGCAGTCGATGCTGGCCTACCACGATGCGCAGATGGACTACGCCACCCAGGACCACAATGGCAACGGTGCGCTGGAATACGCGCAGAAGATCTTCAGCGAGCCCGGCAAGCATGACGGGCTGTACTGGGAGGACGACGGCGACGGCCAGGTCAGCCCGCTGGGCCCGCTGTTCGGCCAGGACATGGTCGGCGACGCCTGGTATGGCTATCACTTCCGCATCCTCGATGCTCAAGGCCCATCTGCCCCCGGCGGTGCTTATAGCTACCTGATCGGCAACCAGATGAGCCGCGGCTTCGCCATGGTTGCCTGGCCGGCCAAGTACGATGACACCGGGGTGATGAGCTTCATGATCAGCCATGACGGCGAGGTGTTCGAGAAAGACCTCGGGCCGCACGGGGACAAACTGGCCAAGGAGATGAAACGCTTTGACCCGGATGACAGCTGGAAGGTGGTGGATGTGGCGGCGGGGGATTGACCCTGCATGCTCAATGCGAAACGCTTTTGGTGCGTCTGCAGTGCACGGCGCCGGCTGCGCCGATGTTCGCGGCTAGAGTCGCTCCCACAGGGTCCCTGCTAATTCAATGAGTTATGTACAGCTCCAGGAGCATGCCCGCGAGCCAAGCCATATCGGCCTGGCTCGAACGGGTTCTCTCAGGTGAGATCTTTTACGGTTTTCGAAGGGCCGTTGGTTTTCACCGAAGCAATACCGACAGCACGTGCCTGTGTGCTTGCGTACATTTGGCTGGTGCCAATGACTTGGTGATTGGCGGCTTTCAGGTTGAAATAAACTTTCCCGTTAGTGGAGACTCGCTCTTCATAACGCTCAGCCAGCGGGCTGTTGGCCTGAACGGACGCGATTCCATTATCCGCTGCCTGCCGGCTCGTATACAGCTCGCTGGTGAGAATAGTCTCACCGTTACCTGCTTTCAGAACAAACCGGTATTGTCCATTACTGCTTGTGCTCAGTTCAAACCAACCAGTCATACAGGCTCCCTAGCTCACAGCTACTGTCTGATACATCGATGTAGGTGTTTTTTAAGCAGGGTCAGTATGAATGAAGTATGGGAACTTTTCATTGTATTGGGCTGACCTATTTGATCGAGTTCGGTCAGGACTTCAGCGACAAGGTGCTGAAAGATTCCCGGTGTTACCTGGAAGAACGAGGTTCCTTGTCTGACCGCCATATGATCAGGGCCCGGTCAGTTCCGCCAGCAGTTCGTCCCGCAGCTTTTGCAAACGCGGCGCGTGCCGCTCGCGCGGATGCGGTAGCTCCACTCGCACCCCAGAATCGTGAAATTGAAAGAAGCCTACCGCCCCAACATCTGCCGCACCAGCCACTGCCCGGCTGGCCCGAGCGCGCGCCGGCTCGACCAGGCCACGTCCATGTCAACCCGTCGCGGGTACCCGGCCACCTGCAACTCCACCAGCCCACTGCCAAACCGTGCCACCAGCGCCCTGGGCAGTTCGGCCCAGCCGAACCCGCGCACGGCGAACTCCAGCAGGGTAAGGTAATCCGGTGCCGACCAGGCCTGGCCGCGACCGTGGTGCAGGCTGGGGGCATAGGTCTTGATATACAGCTGCCGTACGCTCTCCAGGTGCTGCATCTGCACCTGAGGCAAAGCTGCCAATGAATGCCCGCTGGCCACGTACACGCCAAACTCGGCCTGCTCGGGCAAGCGCGCCACGGCAACGTCTGCGGGGTAGCTGGGTTGCGTGGCAAGAATGCCGATGTGTGCCAGGCCCTGCTGGATCAGCTCGATCACATCGGCATCTTCCGACGGGCCGCAGCGCAGTTCGGTATGCGGATAGTGCTGGGCGAAGCGGGCCATCACCGCGCCCTGGAAGGTCACGCTGTAGCTGTCCGACATCACCACCGAGACCAGTGCCTCGACATTTTCTGCCAGGCGCACCGCCAGGGCATCGAGCCGGGCGCTGGCATCGAGGATCGCCTCGACATGGCTCAGCACCTGCCGCCCAGCCTCGTTCAGCGAGGGGGGGCGGCCGCCACGGTCGAACAGCGGGCAACCCACATCGGCCTCGAAATTGGCGATGGCAATGCTGATAGTGGACTGGCTTTTGCGCAGCTTGCGCGCCGCAGCGGAGAACGAACCCAGCGATGCGGCTTCGACAAAGGCGACCAGAGCTTCGGGTGAGTAGCGCATGCTATTGATAAAACCGATGGTAGCTATTTCGCGAGTATCGGTTCTGTCAAAGAAAATAGGAAGCACGTCTCACGCAATGGATGGAATTTGCAATGAAAAACGTGTCTTTCACCGAACGCCTGGTTCACGCCGTCGGTTATGAAGTGTTCGCCGTGCTGCTGTGTGCGCCGCTGTTGTCCTGGATCATGGGCAAGTCACTGGCGACGGCGGGGGCGCTGGCGGTGACCCTGTCGGTCATCGCCATGCTGTGGAACATGGTCTACAACGCGCTGGTCGACCGCTACGTGCGGGTCGAGCGCATACACTGGAGGGCTAGCGCACGCTTTGTGCACGGCCTGGGCTTCGAGGCCGGGCTGGTGGTGTGGTGCCTGCCGGTGGCGGCGTGGATGCTGGAGATTTCGTTGCTGCAGGCGTTCATGGTGGAGTTGGGCTTCTTCGTGATCATCTTGCCTTACACCGTGCTGTACAACTGGGCCTTCGACAAAGCCCGGCACCTGTTGATGCAGCGCCGCCTTGCATAAATGTTTTGCCGATGCAGGCCCCATTGTGGGAGCGGCCTTGTGTCGCGAAAGGGCTGCAGAGCAGCCCCAGAAATTTATGCAACTGCGCTGAATTCCTAGGGCCGCTTTGCGGCCCTTTCGCGACACAAGGCCGCTCCCACAATGGTGCCCGCGTCAACCAATGAAAAACGGGGCATGCCATTGCTGGCATGCCCCGTTTTTCAAACCGCTAAAGCGCCTCAGGCGACCTTGACGATCCAGCCTGCCGGTGCTTCCACATCACCGCTCTGGATACCGGTCAGCTCGTTGTAGAGCTTCTGGGTAACCGGGCCGACCTTTTCCAGGTCGTGGAACACGTGCAGCTTGCCGTTGTACTCGATGCCGCCGATCGGGGTGATCACCGCAGCGGTACCGCAGGCGCCGGCTTCGACGAAACGGTCCAGCTTGTTGATTTCCACATCGCCTTCGATCACGGTCAGGCCCAGGCGCGATTGCGCCAGTTCCATCAGCGACAGGCGGGTGATGCCTGGCAGCACCGAGGCCGATTTCGGGGTGACGAACTCGTTGTTGGCGGTGATGCCGAAGAAGTTTGCCGAACCGACTTCCTCGATCTTGGTGTGGGTCAGCGGGTCGAGGTAGATGGCGTCGGCGAAGTTGGCTTTCTTCGCTTCAGCGCCCGGCTGCAGGCTGGCCGCGTAGTTGCCACCGACCTTGGCCGCACCGGTGCCTTGCGGGGCGGCGCGGTCGAAGCTGGAGATCTGGAAGTTGTGCGGCTTCATGCCGCCCTTGAAGTACGAGCCAACCGGGATGGCGAAGATCGAGAAGATGAACTCGGGGGCGGTGCGCACGCCAATGTTGTCACCGGTGCCGATCACGAACGGACGCAGGTAGAGGGCGCCTTTGCCGTGCGGTGGCACGAACTTCTCGTTGGCCTTGACCACTTGCTTGCATGCCTCGATGAACACATCGGTCGGCACCTGCGGCATCAGCAGGCGGGCGCAGCTGCGCTGCATGCGGGCAGCGTTCTGGTCCGGGCGGAACAGGTTGATCGAACCGTCCTTGCAACGGTAGGCCTTCAGGCCCTCGAAGCACTGCTGGCCATAGTGCAGGGCGGTGGAGCCTTCACTGATGTGCAGTACGTTGTCTTCGGTCAGGGTGCCCTTGTCCCACTCGCCATTGCGCCATACGGACAGGTAGCGTTTGTCGGTCTTGATGTAGTCGAAACCCAGCTTGTCCCAATTAATGCTTTCGTTGCTCATGACACCCTCATTGTCTTGCAAGTGCCCGATCGCTCGGGCTGCTGTTATATGCGCACCACGCCACCATAATACATCCGTGGCGGATCGGGAACGGCCAGTCACGAAACTCCTGCCGGCGGAGGTCTTCCAGGCGCTGAACATATCGAGGCAAGCACCAGCAGCAATGGTTGACCACCCGCCAGCCACTGCGTAGCCTTGCCAGTTCGAGGTTCTTCGGCCAGGCCGAAGCTAAGACGGGAACGCGGTACAAGCCGCGGCTGCCCCCGCAACTGTAAGCACCGACAACGGATCGACACAGCCACTGCGCCCGCGCGCGGGAAGGCGTCATCCCGCCAGCCTGCTGCACCAGCGGGCACATGGAACGGTGCGAGCCAGGAGACCTGCCTCGTCACGTTTTCGACTTTCAACCGGGCGGGGTGATCCGGTGGCGAACAAGCCCGGCCGGCCTGGCCTGCGGCTGTCGTCCTGCATGCCCGCGCCAATCTGCCAAGGGCAATGCGACATGAAAACACTGGCCAAGCTCCCCGTCACCATCGTCACCGGCTTCCTCGGCTCGGGCAAGACTACCTTGCTGCGCCACATGCTCGACAACGCCCAGGGCCGCCGCATTGCGGTGATCGTCAACGAGTTCGGCGAACTGGGCATCGACGGCGAAATCCTCAAGCAGTGCAGCATCGGTTGCACCGAGGAAGAAGCCAGCGGTCGCGTCTACGAGCTGGCCAACGGCTGCCTGTGCTGCACCGTGCAGGAAGAGTTCTTCCCGGTGATGCGCGAGCTGGTGGCACGCCGTGGCGACCTGGACCATATCCTCATCGAAACCAGCGGCCTGGCCCTGCCCAAACCGCTGGTACAAGCCTTCCAGTGGCCGGAAATCCGCAATGCCTGCACCGTCGACGCGGTGATCACGGTGGTCGACAGCCCGGCCGTGGCAGCCGGCACCTTCGCCGCCTACCCGGACCAGGTCGATGCCCAGCGCAAGCTCGACCCTAACCTGGACCACGAATCGCCGCTGCACGAACTGTTCGCCGACCAGCTGGCCAGCGCTGACCTGGTGGTGCTGAACAAGGCCGACCTGATCGACGCCGAAGGCCTGGCCAAGGTCCGCGCCGAAGTGGCCGAAGAACTGCCGCCGGCAGTCAAGGTGATCGAGGCCAGCAGCGGCAAGCTGCCGCTGGAAGTGCTGTTGGGCGTAGGCGCCGAATCCGAGGCGCACATCGATGGCCGCCGTACCCACCACGATTCGCACCATGACGACGATGACCATGACGATCATGACCACGACGCCTTCGATTCGATCTCCATCGACCTGCCCGAAGCTGACGAAAGCCTGCTGCTCGACGCTCTGACCCAGCTGGTAGTGGAGTTCGGCATCCTGCGCGCCAAAGGTTTCGCTGCCATCCCGGGCAAGCCGATGCGCCTGCTGGTGCAAGGCGTGGGCACCCGTTTCGACAAGCACTTCGACCGCGCCTGGCGAGCCGACGAGCCGCGCATCACTCGCCTGGTGCTGATCGGCCAGGACCTCGACGCTGTCCAGCTGGAAGCGCGCCTGCGCCAGGCCCTGGGCGCCTGACCCGTGCACCTGCTGCGGACCCAGCCCGGCGGCTTCGTGCCGGATGACAGCATTGCCGACCTCGGCCAGACACCCGCCGAGCTGGTGATTCTCTGCAGCGGCGATTCGCACCTGGCATTGCTCGCCGATACTGCCGAGCAATTGCCCGAGGATTACCCCAGCCTGCGCCTGGCCAACCCGATGCAGGTACAGAACCATGCCTCGGTCGACCTGTACGTCGACCAGGTACTGCGCCATGCCAAGGTCATCCTGGTGTCGCTGCACGGTGGCGTCGGCTACTGGCGCTATGGCGTCGAGCAGCTGGTCGAGCTGGCCGGCCGTGGCGTGCAACTGATCCTGGTACCGGGCGACGACCGCCCGGACCCGGAGCTGACCAGCCTGGGCAGCGTCAGCGGCGAGCAGGCCGAGCGCCTCTGGCATTACCTGCGCCAGGGCGGCAAGGCCAACGCCATCAACCTGTTCAATTGTCTGGCCAGCCAGTGGCTGGGCCGCGACTATGCCTGGGACGAGCCGCAGCCTTTGCCGCGCACCGCCGTGTATCACCCGGCCAAGGGCAGCGCCACGCTGGAGGACTGGTACCCGCAGTGGCACCCCGAGCAACCGGTGGCGCCGCTGCTGTTCTATCGCTCGCACTTGCAGGCGGCCAACACCGCGTTCATCGACGTGTTCTGCCAGCGCCTGCAGGCCGCCGGGCTCAACCCGTTGCCGATCGCCGTGGCCAGCCTCAAGGAAAGTGCCTGCCTGGAGCAGGTCGAAGGCTGGCTGGACGAGGTGGGTGCCGAGGTGCTGGTCAACACCACCGGCTTTGCCCTGTCCAGCCCCGAACGCCCCAACCTGCGCCCGTTCCGTCGCGACATTCCGGTGCTGCAGGCCATCTGCGCGCAAGACAACCAGCCCGGCTGGGAGGCCAGCGAGCAGGGCCTGGGGGCGCGTGACCTGGCCATGCACATTGCCTTGCCCGAACTGGACGGGCGCATCATCACCCGCCCGATCAGCTTCAAGGACATGGCCTGGCGCAGCGAGCGCAGCCAGTCCGACGTGGTCTGCTACCGCGCTCACCCCGAACGCATGGACTTTGTCGCCGAGCTGGCCCGTCGCTGGGTCGAGCTGGCGCGCCTGCCGAATGCCCAGAAGCGCGTGGCCTTGGTGCTGGCCAACTACCCGACCCGGGATGGCCGCATAGGCAACGGCGTTGGCCTGGACACGCCGGCGGCCGCGCTGAACATCCTCAAGGCCCTGCAGGCCGAAGGCTACCCGCTGGCCGACTTGCCGGGCAGCGGCACGCAACTGATCCACCAGTTGCTCGGCGGCGTGACCAACGACCTCGACCAGCTGGACCTGCGCCCCTGCGCGCAGAGCCTGAGCCTGGCCGACTACCAGGCCGCCTTCGAGCGCCTGCCCGAGGCCAACCGCCAGGCGGTGCTGGAGCGCTGGGGGCCGCCGCAGCAGGACCCGATGTACCGCAGTGGCCGGCTGATGGTGGCCGGCCTGCGCTTTGGCTTGACCTTCGTCGGCATCCAGCCGGCGCGGGGTTACCAGGTGGATCCCAGCGCGGTGTACCACGACCCCGACCTGGTGCCGCCGCACGGTTACCTGGCGTTTCACTTCTGGTTGCGCCATGCCTTTGCCGCCGACGCGGTGATCCACGTCGGCAAGCACGGCAACCTCGAATGGCTGCCCGGCAAGGGCGTCGGGTTGTCGGCGCAGTGCTGGCCGGACGCCTTGCTCGGCCCGTTGCCGAACATCTACCCGTTCATCGTCAACGACCCGGGCGAGGGGGCCCAGGCCAAGCGCCGCACCCAGGCGGTGATCATCGACCACCTGATGCCACCGCTCACCCGTGCCGAAACCTATGGCCCGTTGCGCCACCTGGAGCAATTGGCCGACGAGTTCTACGAAGCACAGCTGCTCGACCCGCGGCGGGCCCGCGAGTTGCAACGCGACATTCTCGAGCTGGTCAAGGCCAACCACATCGACCGCGAACTGCAGCTGGAAGGCCAACTGGACGATGCCGCCGTGTGGCTGCCGCGCCTGGATACCTACCTGTGTGACTTGAAGGAATCGCAGATTCGCGATGGCCTGCATGTGTTCGGCCAATCGCCTGAGGGCCGGCTGCGCCTGGATACCTTGCTGGCGCTGTTGCGGGTCGAGCGCGGCGACGGTCGCGGCGGCAATGCCAGCCTGCTGCGGGCCCTGGCCAAGGCGCTGGTGCCGGGCTTTGACCCGCTCGATTGCGAACTTGGCCAGCCATGGCAGGGCGCACGCCCTGAGCAGTTGCAGGCCATGAGCAGCGAGCCCTGGCGCACCTGTGGCGATACCCGCGAACGCCTCGAGCTGTTGGCGCTGCAGGTGATCGACCAGACGCTGGGCGGAACCGCCCAGTTACCGGCCCTGAGCGAATGGCAGCCGGTACACGACGTGGTGCAGGCGCTGCGCGAAGCGGTGGCCCCCAGCCTGGACGCCTGCGGCAGCGCTGAAATGCATGGCCTGCTGGCGGCGCTGGCCGGGCGTTTCGTGCCCGCCGGTCCCAGTGGCGCGCCCAGCCGTGGGCGCCTGGACGTGCTGCCCACCGGTCGCAATTTCTACACCGTGGACGTGCGCAACCTGCCCACCACCACCGCCTGGCGCCTGGGCTTCGCCTCGGCCAACCTGATCCTCGAGCGCCACCTGCAGGACCACGGTGATCACCTGCGCCAGCTCGGCCTGTCGGTGTGGGGCACGGCAACCATGCGTACCGGCGGCGATGACATCGCCCAGGCCATGGCGCTGATGGGCGTGCGACCGGTGTGGGCCACCGGCAGCCAGCGGGTCGACGATTTCGAAATCTTGCCGCTCAGCCTGCTCGACCGCCCGCGGGTGGACGTGACCTTGCGCGTTTCCGGCTTTTTCCGTGATGCCTTCGGCAACCTCATCCGCCTGTTCGATGCGGCAGTGCAGGCGGTGGCCGCGCTGGACGAACCCGATGAGCTCAACCCCTTGGCCGCCCGCGTGCGTAGCGAGCGTGCCGCGCTGCAGGCGCAGGGCGTTGACGCCGAGCAGGCTGCGCGCCAGGCCGGCTGGCGGGTGTTCGGTGCCAAGCCCGGGGCCTACGGTGCCGGAGTGCAGAACGCCATCGACGGGCGCCTGTGGCACAGCCGCGACGACCTGGCCGAGGTTTACCTCAACCACGGTGGCTATGCCTACGGCGCCAGCGACGACGGTACCCCGGCACGCGCCCAGTTCGCCCAGCGCCTGGCCAAGGTGCAGGCGGTGCTGCAGAACCAGGACAACCACGAGCACGACCTGCTCGATTCCAACGACTATTACCAGTTCCAGGGTGGCATGCTGGCGGCATCGGAAACCTTGTCCGGTGCGGCAGTGGCCAGCTACCACGGCGACCACAGCCAGGCCGACCGGCCGCGCATCCGTACCCTCAAGGAAGAGTTGAACCGGGTCATCCGTGCCCGGGCGTTGAACCCGAAGTGGATCGACGGGGTCAAGCGCCATGGCTACAAAGGCGCCTTCGAGATGGCGGCGACAGTCGACAACCTGTTCGCCTTCGACGCCACCACGCAACTGATCGACGACCATCATTACCAGGCGCTGGCCGATGCCTACGTGCTCGACCCGGCGACCCGCGATTTCATGCGCGAGCACAACCCCGAGGCCCTGCGCGACCTTACCGAGCGTTTGCTGGAGGCCCAGCAGCGCGGCCTGTGGCAGGCGCCGGGCGAGTACCGCGAAGCCCTTGAGGAACAACTGCTCGACGGCGAGGAACAGGCTTGAAATGAGTGAACCCGTGCAATTTCCGCTGGCCGCCGTGGTTGGTGCGGACGACTTGAAACTGGCGCTGTGCCTGACCGCCATCGACCCGAAGATCGGCGGCGTGCTGATCGAGGGGCCGCGCGGCATGGCCAAGAGTACCCTGGCCCGAGGCCTGGCTGACCTGCTCGGTGAGGGACCGTTCGTCACCCTGCCACTGGGCGCCAGCGAAGAACGGTTGGTCGGCACCCTCGACCTGGATGCCGCGCTGGGGCAGGGCAAGGCGCAGTTTTCCCCGGGTGTGCTGGCCCAGGCCGATGGTGGCGTGTTGTATGTCGATGAAGTCAATCTGTTGCCTGACACCTTGGTAGACCTGTTGCTCGACGTGGCCGCCAGTGGCACCAACCGCGTCGAGCGTGATGGCATCTCGCACCGGCACAGTGCCCGTTTCGTGCTGATCGGCACCATGAACCCGGAGGAGGGCGAGTTGCGCCCACAGCTGCTCGATCGCTTTGGCCTGAATGTGGCGCTTGAAGGCTTGCCCGAGCCTGAGGCGCGTCAGCAGATCATTCGCCGCCGCCTGGCCTTTGACAGCGATCCGCAGGCCTTCTGCGCGCAATGGGCCGAGGCCCAGGCGCAATTGCGCGAGCGCTGCCAGGCGGCGCGCCACGCCCTGGCCGGCATTGCCCTGGACGACCAGGCGCTGGCCTGGATCACCGAACGCTGCTACGCCGCCGGGGTCGACGGCCTGCGCGCCGACCTGGTCTGGCTGCGCGCCGCACGCGCGCACTGTGCCTGGCGCGGCGGCGCGGCCATCGAAGAAGCCGATGTCGATGCAGTGGCCGAGTTCGCCTTGCGCCATCGCCGCCGCGTTACGCCCCAGGCCAACCCGCCTTCCGCGCCGCCGCAGCCTGAGCAGCAGCCCGGTCAGCAAGGCGCAGGTAACCCTGGCGAACAGGGTGGCCAGGGTGACTGGGGCGCAATGCCAGCGCAGCCGGTGGCCAGCGGCGCCCGCCGTGAGGTGCCGAACTGGGCAAAAAAGCCCTGAGCATCCCCCAGCCACCTGCCAAAGGGGCGGATGCCAAAGCAGGCACAGGTGAGCAGTACGGCGCCAGCCGGGGCCGGTCGCGCAGTGCCGCGGCCGGTCGGGTGGCCTGGCTGCCGACCCTGCTCAAAGGCCGGCCACGCCAGCGCCAGGACCTGTGCTGGCAGCAACGCCAGGCCAGGCCCGCAGAACTGTGGTTGGTCATCGTCGATGCTTCGGCCTCGACCCGCCGCCACCAGGCGTTGGCGCAAACCAAAGGGCTGCTGGCGGCGCTGTTCGACCAGGCCTACCGCCAGCGTGCCCGGCTGGCCCTGCTTACCGCCAGTGGGCGCACGCCGCAGTGGCAGCGCCACGGCCTGAAGGCCTCGGCCGCTTTGCAACCTTGGCTGCAAGCCTTGGGGGCCGGTGGCGGAACCCCGTTGATCGCTGCACTGGAACAGGCTCGGCACTGGTTACTGGCGCGGCAACGGGCCCACCCCGAAGAGGCGCTGCGCTGTCTGGTGTTTACCGACGGTCGCCTGCAGCACTGGAACGCCGTGCAGCCGATGCCGTGTGCCACGTTGCTGGTGGATATGGAACTGGCGCCGGTGCGCCTGGGCCGTGCGCAGCGCCTGGCGCAACAACTACAGGCCGATTACCAGCACCTGCAACAGTTCAGGCTGATGGATTGAAAAGTATCGATGCGACACTATGTCGCAATTAGGAAAGTTGCCAGAACAGCAACCCGGAAGTTGTACAAGTGCGTGGCTGCGCACGCACTTGGTTTGCCAGCCGATATTATTTCGGCATCGACCACGGTTGCAGGTCGTAACCTTTTTCGCACAGTTCGGCGCGCACTTCCTCGATCAGGCTGGCCCACTGGGCCGGGTCGGAGTAAATACGCGAGGACACTTGCTTGCTGCCGATGCGGGTGCTGGTCCGGTCGATCACTGCCAGGCTCAGTTCACCAGTACCGTTGGGTGCATCCCAGGCTACGCACTGGAAAGGTTCGAAGGCGTGGTCGGCAATCAGCAGTGCTTCGTTGACACGGAGCGGGGCATTCATGGTTCGGTCTCTCTATGGTCCCAAACATCGAAGTGAGTCCGCGTTGCTTCAAAGTCGCCTCGGTTATCGCGAAGTGCAGCGCGGGGTTATGTGTACTGATGCTCGTTGTCCGGGGGCAAGTCACACATTGGTTGTAAAAAATTTTTGCAGGGTCGAATCCGTTCTGGCCCACGCCGCCATGTGATGTCGATAAAGTGCGAAAATTCCCGTCACGTATTGTAAAAAAATGATTCGGCAGACAGACGGTACTGGGAACCGTCAAATTCGTTGCTACTGTTAATCGGGCGCCACAACTTACTGTTTTATTTCAAGAAACCTAAAACTGGCGCCAAGGATTGGTCATGCAGCAGCCTGCCGTCCAACGCCGTTTGCTCATTGTCGACCCCTGCGATGACTGTCACCGTTTGTTGCCTGGTTTGCGTAGCGCAGGCTGGGATGTGGACAGCTGCATGCTCGGTGCCGCGCTGGATCATCCTTGCGATGTGGGCCTGTTGCGCTTGCAGGCGTCGCACCTGAGGCGCCCGGACGGGGTCAAGGACTTGATCAAGCGCAGTAATACCGAATGGATTGCCGTGCTCAGTGCCGAACAGCTGCGCATGCCGGCTGTCGGCGATTTTGTTTGCGAATGGTTCTTCGACTTCCATACCCTGCCGTTCGACGTTTCCCGCGTGCAGGTCACCTTGGGCCGGGCGTTTGGCATGGCACGCCTGCGTGGCAAAGGGGCGGCGAGGGTGGATGACGCGAGCCACGAACTGCTCGGCGAAAGCCGCCCGATCCGTGAGCTGCGCAAGCTGCTGGGCAAGCTGGCGCCCACCGAATCGCCGGTGCTGATCTGCGGTGAAAGTGGTACCGGCAAGGAACTGGTGGCGCGTACCCTGCACCGTCAGTCGCAGCGCAGCGAGCAACCGTTCATTGCCATCAACTGTGGGGCGATCCCCGAGCACCTGATCCAGTCCGAACTGTTCGGCCATGAGAAGGGCGCCTTCACCGGTGCTCATCAGCGCAAAGCCGGGCGCATCGAAGCGGCCCATGGTGGCACGTTGTTCCTCGATGAAATCGGCGACCTGCCGCTGGAGTTGCAGGCCAACCTGCTGCGCTTTCTGCAGGAAAAACACATTGAGCGGGTGGGCGGCAGCCAGCCGATCCCGGTGGATGTGCGGGTATTGGCGGCTACCCACGTAGACCTGGAAAGGGCCATCGAGCAAGGGCGCTTTCGCGAAGACCTGTACTACCGCCTGAACGTGTTGCAGGTAGTGACCGCGCCTTTGCGCGACCGGCATGGCGACCTGTCGATGCTGGCCAGTCATTTTGCCCATTTCTACAGCCTGGAAACCGGGCGCCGACCCCGTTCGTTCAGCGACCATGCCCTGGCGGCCATGGGCCGGCATGACTGGCCGGGCAATGTCCGCGAGTTGGCCAACCGGGTACGGCGCGGGCTGGTGCTGGCCGAAGGCCGGCAAATCGAGGCGCAGGACCTGGGGTTGCAGACCCTTGACCAGGTGCAGCATCCGCTGGGTACGCTGGAGGAGTACAAGCACCGGGCCGAGCGCCAGGCGTTGTGCGATGTCCTTAGCCGGCACAGTGACAACCTGAGCGTGGCGGCTAAGGTGCTGGGCATATCGCGGCCGACTTTCTATCGGTTGCTGCACAAGCATCAGATGCGCTGAGCAGTGGATGGCACCGGCTAC